>JAPYUM010000007.1:1296-21760 GCA_029940535.1 Vicinamibacterales bacterium | reverse complement strand
TATACGACGTCGGCCTCGCGGGAGTATGCTATCTGCCGATGGTGCGCCGGCCGTAGAACCGCGCCGACGGAGGGGATGCTCGCTCCTGAGAAAACGTAGGAGCCGGCCCACGTCGCCCGGGGGCACAGATCTCATTGTGGCGCACGGCTCTAGCCGTGCGATCGCAGGCCTGAAGGCCTGCGCCACAAGGGGGAGCGGGACGACCACGGCTGAGACAGTTTAGGACCACGACCATGCCTGACGCCGGCAACAAGACGCTCCTCGACATCGCCCACGCACGTCTCGTCGTGCATCAAGCCGGACAGGTGCGGGCCTGCCTCGAGGCCTTGAACGACGGGCAACTCTGGTGGCGCCCGAACGAGGGCTCGAACAGTATCGGCAACCTGGTACTCCACATCAGCGGCTCGACGCGGTGGTATATCGGCCACGGCATTGGCGGCAGCGGCTTCGTCCGAGACCGCGATGCCGAGTTCGCCGAACCGGGACCGCTGCAGAAGGAGGCGCTCTTGGCGCATCTCGACTTCGCCATCACGGAGGCGGACCGCGTGCTCACCGAGTTCGACCCGGCGCAGTGGCAGGAAACGACCGACCGGGTCGGCAAGCCCACCACCTACGGCGAACTGATCCTCAACCAAGTCCTCCACTTCACCGCCCACGCCGGACAGATCGTGTTCGCGACGAAGCTCATCCAGGACGGGCTCATCCACGACGTGTGGAAGTCGACGCCGATGAGCTAGCAGCGTGCCTTCCCCGGCCCCCGGTTCCTTCGAAACGCGCGTGCTCCACGTCGTGCGTCGGATTCCGCGTGGTCGGGTGGCCACCTACGGCGACGTCGCGGCGATGGCAGGACGGGCCCGCGCCTGGCGCGCAGTCGGCACGATCATGCGGACCTGTCGATCGCCGAGCGTGCCGTGCCACCGTGTGGTGGCGGCCGGCGGCCGACTGGGCGGCTACAGCGACCCGCTCCGCAAACGACGACTGCTCCGGGACGAGGGCGTCGTGGTCGGACCCGCCACCCTCCCCCAATTCGCCACCATCCGCTGGACCACGCTGGACGCCGACTGACGGCTACGCCTTCTGTCAGCATATGCAGTTCTGATATCATGGCCGGCGGATCGGGCACACGCTGATCCCAGTAGCTGACGGCACCCGATGCGGGAGAAAGTATGAAGCGACAGCACAACACTACTCTCATCCTGGCGTCCGCCATCCTCGGCTTGACCGTCGCGGGCCCGTCCAACGTGGTCCAGGCCCAGACGGCGTCCGCCAACGTGGACGTGCCGACTGGTGAAGTCGGACTCGGACCAGTGGAATTGCCACGACGGGTCATGGCCAACGGCGAGACCCTGGCGGCGGGCACCTACAACGTGCGGGTCACCGGCGATTCGGCGACCCCAGGGGCGCCCGGACAACTGCCCGTACTCGAACGGTGGGTCGAATTTCGGCAGGGCGAAGAAGTGCGCGGCCGCGAGGTGGTGAGCATTATCCCGAACAGCGAGATTGGGGACGTGGCCAAGACCGGGCCGCCGGCGAGCGGCACGTCACGGGTTGAGTTGCTCAAGGGGAACGATTACCTGCGCGTCTGGTCGAACCAGAACAACACCCACTACATCATCCATCTGGTCGTCGGTTAGTTGCTCACCGGCCGCGGTGACAGGCGCGCGAAGCACCGAGTCGGAGTGCTCTCGGCACGCCTGGTAACCGGCGGCAGGGCCGGCCTACCCGCCTTCGACCGCCATCACATCGAACTGCTCGTGATGGAGCAGCGCATCCGAGCGCAGGGTAATCTTCTTGTCGAGCGTGCGCTCGATTTCCTTCAGGACGCCTCGCTCCTCGGCCTTGAGCGCGCGGGCAACATCCGGGTTCACGCGCAGTTGCACGCGGTGGCCGTTCAGGTCGCCGCTGATTTTCCGCAGCTCAGACAAAATCTCAAAACAGATGGTTGACGTCGACTTCACGACCGCGCTCCCCGAGCAGTACGGGCACGGTTCTGTCAACTGACGCTCGAGGCTCTGCTTGACCCGCTTGCGGGTCGTGATGATGAGGCCGAATTCGGTGACCTGGACCGCCTTCGACGGCGAACGGTCGCGCCGTATCTGCTGCTCGAACGCCTGATACACGCTCTGGCGGTTCTTGCGCTCCTCCATGTCGATGAAGTCGAGCACGATGATGCCGCCCAGGTCGCGCAAGCGGACCTGCCGGACGATCTCGGTGACCGCTTCGAGGTTCGTCTTGACGATCGTGTCCTCGAGACGACCGGTCCGCTTCCCTACGTAGCGCCCGGTATTCACGTCGATCGCCACCAGCGCCTCGGTCTGGTTGATGACGATGTAGCCGCCCGACTTCAGCCACACCTTGCTGCGGAGCCCCTTGTCGATCTCGGCCTGGACGCCGTACTCCTCGAAAATCGGGAAGTTCTTGTCGTATCGCTGGACGCGAGACACCAGGTCCGGCATGATCCGCCCGACCAGCTTGACCGCCTTCTGATGCTCCCTGGCGTCATCGATGCGGATGGTCGAAAAGTCGTTGGTCAACAGATCGCGCAACAGCTTGGCGACCAGGCTCTCCTCGCGATGAATGCAGGTGGGGGCCCGCCGGTTCTCACCCTTCTTCAGCGTCTCGGTCCACAACTCGTGGAAATACGTCAAATCGCTGATGATGTCTTCTTCGGGCCGATCGGCCGCCGCGGTGCGAATGATGACGCCACCGGGCATCTGGTGCTCGGTGCGGAAGTCGCGCACAATGCGCCGCAACCGGCCGCGCTGTTCTCGCGACGCAATCTTGCGTGACACGCCGATGTGGTCGACCGTGGGCATGAAGACCAGGAAGCGACCGGGAATCGAGACGTGCGACGTGATGCGGGCGCCCTTCGTGCCGAGCGGCTCCTTGACGACCTGCACGACGATTTCCTGCCCGGCGGTCAGCAGCTTGTCAATGGGCAGGTCCGACTGGTTCCGGTCGCGACCCCGGCCGCGTCCGCGACCTGCTCCTGAGCCCGAGCCTGAGCTGTCGCTCTGTTGCGCGCTGGCTCCGTTCTTGCCGTCCCCCTCCGACTCGCCGTCCCCATCCTCGTCGGCGTCGATGCCATCCATCGACGCGAGCGGATCGATGACGTCCGCCACGTAGAGGAAACCGTCGCGCTCGAGACCGAGGTTCACGAAGGCGGCCTGCATCCCCGGCAGGACCTTCGACACCCGCCCTTTATAGATGTTGCCGGCGGCGCCGAGCGATTGGTCGCGCTCGACAAATATTTCGACGACTTCGTCGTCTTCGAGAATGGCGGCCATCGTTTCGTGGCCGCTGGTGGAGATGATCATCTCCTTGTTCATCAGCGCATCTCCAGTTTCGGGCCGGCGGTCCAGCCGCGACCCCGCGTGAGCCACCCGTCCATACCCGGACACGTCGCACGCCACTGGCGCACGCGAGTGTCAACGGTAGGATGGGGCCCCAGCGAGTGCGCATTGCCGTCTCGACCGTTCCCGCGCCGCACGCGATGCCCACCACTCGGCGTCGCGTCACGACGTATGTGTCAATGTCCATGGCCGGTGCTGAGGGTTCGTCCCTCACACCCACCACAAGCCTCAATTCGTAAACCTACGCATCCTCACATTGAGGACGAGTCCGAATGCTGCCAACGACGCGATGATGGACGTCCCGCCAGCGCTCATCAACGGCAACGTGAGCCCCTTCACCGGCGCGAGCCCCGCCGACATCGCGATGTTGTAAATCACCTGAAACGCAAACCCGGACATGATCCCTACCACCAGAAACGTGCCAATGCGGTCCTTGGCCAAACGGGCGGCATCGAGCCCCCGCAGGATCACGAACAGATACAGCCCGAGCGCGACCACCACACCCAGGAACCCTTGCTCTTCAGCGAGCACCGAGAAGATGAAATCGTTGTGCGCCACAGGAAGAAAGTTGTACTGGCTCTGGGTGCCGCCCAGAAACCCCTTGCCCAGCGGACCGCCGGATCCAACGGTGATCTTGGCCTGAATCTGTTGGTAGCCGGCCCCTTGCGGATCCTGGCCCGGGTCCAGGAAGCTCGAAATCCGCTGCTTCTGGTAGTCCTCCAACGCGTAGGTCCAGGCCACCGGCGCCGTGAGGACAGCGAGCATCACCAGCACCGCGACATACCGAAGCCGCAATCCGGCGAAGACGAGAATGCCGAAGGTCACGGGCAGGAGTGTGACCGCGGCACCGAGATCGGGCTGCTGGGAAATCAGCAGGAACGGTGCGCCGACGATGAGCGCCGTCCACCCCCACCCGGAGGCGGTCTGGGGCCCGCGGCGTCGACCGGCGAACAGTGTGGCCAGCGCCAGCGCCACCACGATTCGGGCGAACTCAGATGGCTGCAGGTTGAACACCTCAAGACCAATCCAGCGCCGGGCGCCCCCGTCGACCACCCCGAACAGCAGCACGTAGCTCAGGAGCGCGATCAGCCCCAGGAAGATCGTCAGCCAGGCGTCCGCCAACCAGCGGTAGTCCACCGACAGCATGATGACCAACGCCACCAGCCCCAGCCCCAGGGCGAGCAACTGCGTCGACACCTCGGAGCCGGCAGACCCGGTGGTCGGATCGTAGGTCGTGCTGTAGATCATGGTGACGCCAATCGCGCACAGCGCCCCAATGGCCAGCAGCAGCAGCCAGTCGATATGCCGGTAGAGTCGTCGTTCGAGCATGATCGACTAGTTCCCGGTCCCGGCGACCACGGACACCAGCGGAACCCCTTGGGGCGTGGCCGGCAACGGCAGCACCGGTAGCGGACGCCCTTTCTGCTTCGCGAAGTAGGTCTCCATCACGTGTTTCGCGATAGTCGCGCTGAGAGACGCGTGCTCGTTGTGTTCGCCAAACACGACGCCGGCGATCTCCGGAGCATGCGCGGGCGCCGCGAACACGAACCACCCGTGGTCGAAATACTCGGGGTTGCTCTCGCCAAGCGCCGCGCGACCATCCAGCGAGATCACCTGGGCGGTGCCGGTCTTGCCGATGACATCCCGCCCTTCGATACGACCGCGACCGCCCGTGCCGGCCCGATTCACGACATTCCAGAGCCCGTCGGTGACGGCGCTGAGCGTCTCCGGCGACAGGTGCACCTGGGAGCGCGGTCCGGGCGGCTGGGCCTGCGTCCACCCGTCACCGTCGTTCACCGCCTTCAGCAGGTGCGGGGTCACCCGGGTCCCGCCGTTGGCGACCGTCGCCATCATCACCGCGAGCGAGAGGGGCGTCACCGTCACCTGGCCCTGTCCGATGGCCACCGAGATCGTCTCGCCCGGGTACCACGGCTCGCCGCGCGCCTCGCGCTTCCAGGCGGTCGACGGCACCAGCCCTTGCACTTCGTAGGGCAAGTCGATGCCAGAGAGCTCGCCCAGTCCCAGGGCAGTGGCCCACTTATGGATCTGATCGATCTCCATCATCTCGCCGAGCGTGTAGAAGTAGGTATTGCAGGACTTCTCCAACGCCTCACGCAAGTCGACGGTCCCATGCGTCGAGTGACAATTGCGCCAACTGTCGTAGAAAGTCCCACCACCCGCGCATCGCACTGTGAAGTCCGCCGAAACAATACCCTCTTCGAGCGCTGCGACGGCCATCGCGATCTTGAAGATCGAGCCGGGCGGGTAAAGGTTCTGCAGCGCGCGGTTGTTCAACGGCCGTCGACCATCCTGGATGAGGCTGCTCCACGTGTCGCTATCGATCCCCATGGCAAACGCATTGGGATCGTAGGCGGGCAGACTCACCAGCGACAAGATCTCGCCGGAGCGCGGATCGAGCACTACGGCGGCGCCATCGAAACCGCCGGCCTTGAACGCCGCCTCGGCCGCCGCCTGCAGATCGTAGTCGAGGGTCAACTGCAACTGTCGGCCCTCGGTCGGCGCCGTCTCGCCGATGGTGTCGATCTCGCGACCGATCGCGTCGACCACCACGTGCCTGGCGCCGTCCTGCCCCATCAGAAGCTGGTTGTAGATACTCTCGATGCCGGACTTCCCCACCACCGTCCCGCTACGCACACCGTCGAACTCAGGGCTCGCCAGTTGCGAATCGCTGACCTCCCCGACGTAGCCGAACAGATGGGCCGCCACCTCGGTCGCCGGGTAGTGTCGGGCCGGCAGCTGTTGCACGACGAGTTCAGGCATCTCGAGCGCGTGGGCGGCGACCGCCGAGACCTGTCCGATCGTCGCGTCCGGAATCAGCACGATCGGTTGATACGCCGGGGCTCGACGACTCCGGTCCATCACGGATTGCAACGCGGCCACCGGCACCCCAGACACCTCCGAGAGCAACGAGATAGTGCTCTCGAGATCGTCCACCTGCTCGCGAACCAGCGAGATGTTCAGCGAGTTCCGGTTCTCGATCAGCACCCCCATGTCGCGGTCGAAGACCACCCCGCGAGGGGCGCGCAGCCCGAGGGTCCGCTGGTGATTGTTTTCGGCCAACTGGTGATACTTGTCGTATTGCACGACCTGCAGACGCCAGAACCCGACCGCGAGCGCCGCGAACGCCAGCACGACCGCAGTCCGCAGCAGGGCCAGCGGCAGCGTCATGTTGTCGCGACGGTCGTCCCCGTGTGTCTCGAGCTCGGTTCTCATCAGCAACTCAGTGACTCACCACCGCTCATCCCACCACTCGATCAGCCGCCGAAACGTCGCGTCAGCCGGCGCCGACGCAGGCGCCGTCGGGTGAGCGCGGCCGGAGCGGCCCCCAGCGCCATCGCGACCCCACCCCCGACCACCGCGTTCGCCACGGCCTGAGTCACCCCACCCCCGTACGACGTGATGGTCCCGTCGTCCGACAGCAGGCTGTACAACCCAACAAAACACCCGGCGTGCACGAGCGACGCGAACAGCACCACCAACGCCTGGTGCCACGATCGCGACACGTTGAATTGCACGGCGAAGGCCCCGACCGCATAGCCCACCAGCGTCTTGGCCAGGCCACCGACGCCGATCACCCCACCGGACAGGGCGTCCTGCAACAACCCCCCGACGGTCCCGACCCAGAGCCCACCCACCGACCCGCTGGAAATCGCCACCAGCACCACCGCCACCAGCACGAGGTCGACCGGCACGCCGGCTCCGGCCAGACCCGGCACCACGGTCGTCTGCAGCACCAGCGCCAGCGCCAGAGTCAGGCCCACCCACGCCGTTTTCATTCGCCACCGGCCGCCGTCGTCGACGCGGTGGCATCTGGCACAACCACCAGCACGTCCTCCAGATCGCTGAAGGCCACGTTCGGCCGGACCCGAATGGCCCAGTAGAGCCCTGACCCGCGCTCGACCTCGTCCACTTCCCCGACCTCGAACCCCTTCGGGTAGATGCCGTCGACACCCGAGGTCACCACCCTGTCGCCCACCCGAACATCGTCGAGGTTCGACACGTATTCCATGCGCAGCAGGCCCTCGGCCACGTCGCCTTTGACCGTGCCAGCCACGCGTGTGCGCTCGATCAACACACCGGCAGCGGCACTTCGGTCGACCAGTAACTGCACTTTGGCCGCACGCGGACCCGGGTCACTGAGCACCCGGCCCACCACCCCCTCCGGCGAGACGACGGCCGAATCGCGACGCACACCGTCGCGGGTGCCGCGATCGATGGTGACGGTCCTGAAGTAGGGCGTGGCATCTCCCGCGATCACGCGGGCACTGACCGTCGAGTACACGACATCGCTCCGGAACTCGAGCAGGTCTTCCAGGCTCCGAACGCGTTGGGCGATCGCGCGTTCCTGCTGCAGTCGCAGTTGCAACTGGGCCACGTCCCGGCGAAGCTCGGTGTTCTCGGCCTCCACGGACACCAGCCCCACATAACCGTCCCAGAGGTGGGTCACCCCGCCCGTCGCCCGGGCCACCCCCCGCTGCACTTCCGAAAACAGACCGAACGTCACGCCTTCGAACACCCGCACCCCGGACGGCGTGTTGACCTGCAATGAGATCAACACGATGTGGCCGAGAACCACGGCCAGCAACAGCACGCCGGTGCGACGGCGAATGTCAGTCAATCGAGATCTTTCGCAGCAAACCGAACTCGGACAACATCTGTCCGGCGCCCAGCACCACCGACGACAACGGATCGTCCGCCATCGCGACCGGGAGGCCCGTCTCTTCGCGCAACCGCTTGTCCAGGTTCTTCAGGAGCGATCCGCCGCCGGTCAGCACGATGCCGCGGTCGACAATGTCCGCCGACAGCTCGGGTGGCGTGCGCTCGAGCGCGACCCGGACCGCGTCCACAATCACGTTCACGGTCTCGGTCAAGGCCTCGCGAATCTCTTCGTCGGTAACGGTGATCGTCTTGGGGACACCTTCAATCAGGTGCCGCCCCTTGATCTCCATCGTGAGTCGCTCGTCGAGACCGTAGGCGGACCCCACCGTCATCTTGATGTTTTCGGACGTGCGCTCGCCGATCAGCAGGTTGTACGTCTTCTTGATATACGAAATGATCGCCTCATCCATCTCGTTCCCGGCCACCCGCACCGCCTTGCTGTAGACGATGCCCGCAAGCGAGATGACGGCAATGTCGGTGGTGCCGCCCCCGACGTCGACGATCATGTTGCCCGCCGGTTCGGTAATGGGCATGCCGGCGCCGATCGCCGCCGCCATCGCCTCCTCGACCAGAAACACCTCGCTGGCTTTGGCGCGATAGGCGCTGTCTTTCACGGCGCGTTTCTCCACCTGCGTGATCTCCGACGGCACGCCGATCACGATTCGCGGGCGCACCCAGACCGTCCGGTTGTGCGCCTTCTTGATGAAATAGGTGAGCATCTTCTCCGTGACCTCGAAGTCGGCGATCACCCCATCCTTCATCGGCTTGATGGCGACGATGTTGCCCGGGGTCCGCCCCAGCATCTCCTTCGCCTCACGCCCAACGGCCTCGATGTGACCGTTGACTTTGTTGATGGCCACGATCGACGGTTCGTTGACGATGATCCCTTGCCCGCGCGCGTAGACGCAGGTATTGGCAGTACCGAGATCGATGGCCAGGTCACTAGAGAACAACGCGAACAACGAACGGACACCCAACAAAAACTGACCTCCCCGCCACCGGCAACTCGCTCAGGTCGTGGCCTACGCCACCGCCTGCGCCAGTTGGGTGCCGTCTTTCCCATGTGCCTTCACCCAGTACATCGCGTCATCGGCCGCCTGCAGCAGATGATCGACGGTGGGTACCAAATCCGGCAACGTCGCCACGCCGGCTGACGCGGTCAGCCGACAATTCATGCCTTCCTGCGCCAGAAACTCGTAGGCCGCGATGCGCGCCCGGACACGATCGGCCACCACCATGGCGCCGTCGCTGCCGGTATCTGGCAACACCACCGCGAACTCGTCGCCCCCGAACCGTGCCACGACGTCGGTCTCACGGGCGCAGTCTCGAATCACCGCGCCGGCCTCGACGAGGGCGCGGCTGCCATACAGATGTCCCCGCGTGTCGTTGATCTCCTTGAACCCATCGAGGTCGATGAACAACAACGACAGGGACTGCCTCGTGCGGACCGCCCGCTTGCCTTCGCGACGCAGCACCTCGAACAGATACCGCGAGTTGAAGAGCTGGGTCAGGTCGTCGGTGACCGTCAGCGCCTGCGCCCGTTGCATCCGAATCGCGTTGTCCAACGCGATGGCGGCCGGCTCGAACAAAGTCGACAGGTGGGTTGCGAAACCGATGCCGCG
This sequence comes from Vicinamibacterales bacterium, assembly GCA_029940535.1. Lineage (GTDB taxonomy): Bacteria > Acidobacteriota > Vicinamibacteria > Vicinamibacterales > UBA8438 > UBA8438. Next base: position 12,105 of record JAPYUM010000007.1, on the reverse strand, counting down.
AGAGCGCTGGGCTATCGCTACCGCCGAATCGGCCGAGTAGGACACAATCGGCATCTCGTCGGCGATCGCTCGGAGGCGACGCCAGTTCGGCCGCCGCCCGGGCGACAGCTCCCAAAACACGGCGCTGTTGGGAACCAGTCCGGCCGACGCGTCCTGCTGCGATCGGCAGACGACCCGATACCGCTTGAGCCGCCGTAGCGGCGCCACGTGGGTCTCGACGTCTGAGGTGGAATGGTGGAACACTGCGAGCGTCAGGCCTGAGCGGGGCACGTTATCGCGTCGGTGTGTCGTCCTGCTGTGCCGTGCCGGCATGCTAAGTCGCCCTGTGTGCCACCACGACGGTGTGGTGCCGCCGAGACATCCCGCAGCAGGGTAGGCCAGCCCCCCGCGCCGGCGGGGTCGAATACTGCCCGGGTCTCTCCTTGACCGTGCTGGACGGAGCGGGCGTCTTGCTGCCTTCGGTGCCACACCACAATTGCGAACGGGACCGCTTACAATTTTATTTCTGTCAGTTCCCCTAAGTCCTTCGCTCTCTGCAAATATAACATATTTACGGGTCGAAACCGCACCAAACTAGTGCATTCCGAGAGCCAGCTGAGCCCGTCCGGCCGGCCCCACTCGGCCTCGGACGTCGCGGGCCCCGGGTCTCCCCCCATATCGGACAGAATTCCACTCAGATTTACCGCGACGGGGGACCGGAGACCGACGCGGCACAGTCGGTGCACGGCGCCATCAAGTTGCGACCGGACCGCGGGCTGAGTAAAATAGAGTGTTGAGCCGTGGGTTGACGCTGCCCGTGCCGGGCACCCACCGCGGCGACAGATGACCAACGGGACTGACGGCGTCGACCGCCACACGCGGGTGGCGATGCCACACGAGCGCAGCCGGGCGCACACCGCGCTGCTCACAGGAGTCGACGAACAATGACGATGCTCGATCGCATGCGTCAGCACAAGGGCTGGCTAAAGTGGAGCTTGGCGCTGGTCTGCCTCGCCTTCGTGTTCCTATACGTCCCCTCCTTCGTGCAGCAGGCACCGGAGGTCGCCGGGGCCATGACGGATGTGCTCGCCCAGGTCGGTGACGAGGAAATTACCGTCGGCGAGTTTCGAAGCATCTATCTGCAACAGCTCCAGAGCTACCAGACACAATCCGGCGGCGAGATCACGTCCGAGATTCTGCAGTCGATGGGCATCGACCGTCAGTTACTGCAGCAGATGATCGACGAATATGCGGCCTTGGCGGAGGCGGAACGGCTGGGCTTCACCGTGACGGACGCCGAAATTCGCGAGCGGATCGTGTCGTTGCCGGCGTTCCAGCAAAACGGCCAATTCGTGGGCGAGGAGGCGTACTTGCAGTTGCTGCGGGTCCAGCAGCCGCCCACCTCGCCGGCGCAGTTCGAGGAGAACGTGCGGCGGTCGCTGACGCTCGAGCGGCTGCAGGCGGCGGTCACCAACTGGATCACCATCAGCGACGACGACCTGCAGCAGGAATACGTGAACCGCAACGAGCAGGTGCGGGTGAGCGCGATTTCGTTCCGGGCCGACGACTTTCGTGAAGGCCTCGAGGCGAACGACGACGACGTCGCGGCCTTGTACGAGCAGGACGCGACGGACTACCTCGTGCCGGAAAAGCGTCGTCTGCGTTTCGTGCTCATCGATGTCCCGGCGCTCAAGGCGTCGTTCACGCCAAGCGACCTCGATATCCAGTCGTATTACGACAACAACCTCAACCGCTACACCGAACCCACCACGCTGCGAGCGAGCCACATCCTGCTGCGGAACAGCGCTGATGACGCCGCGGCGGTGCAAACCCGCGCGGAAGCGATTGTGGCCGAGGCCCGGGCTGGCGCGGACTTCGCGGAGTTGGCCAGGGAGCACTCAGAGGACGTGGCCACCAAGGAACTGGGCGGTGACCTGGGCGAAATCGCACGCGGACAGTTGACGCCGGAGGTCGAGAACGCCGCCTTTGCGCTCGAGCAGGGCGAGATCAGCGACCCGGTGACCAGCCTGATCGGCGTCCACGTCATCCTGGCGACCGAAAAGACCGGCGGGGTGTCGCAGTCGCTGGCGGAGGTGCGAGCAAGCATCGTCGACTTGCTGAAGCAAGAGAGCGCCGACGCCCGCGCAAGCGCCTTGGCCGACGCCATGGCCCTGGAAATCACCACCGCCGCGGACCTGGACACCGCCGCCAGCCGCCGCAGTCTCGAGCCGCAGGAAAGCGCGTTCGCCGCGCCGGGTGAGCCGATTCTCGGACTCGGGTTCTCTTCTGAAGTCACCACCCAGGCGTTTCAGCTCGCCGAGGGGCAGGTGGCCGGCCCGATCCAGACCCCGACCGGTCCGGCGTTCGTGACCGTCACCGGGATTCAGGACCCGTATGTGCCGCCACTCGAAGAAATCGAAGCCCGCTTGCGCGACGATGTCATTCGCCGCAAGGCGTTCGTCGCGGCGCAGGCACGGGCGGCCGAGGTGGTGACCCTGCTCGAACCGGCGGCGGATGTCGAGTTCGAACCGACCGCCCTGGAAGCGGGTCTCGACGTGAATACCAGCGCGCTGCTGACACGTGGCACCGCGATTCCCGGCGTCGGCCTCAACGCCGCCGTCGAGGCGGCCGCCTTCGCCCTCCCGGTGGGCGAGACGAGCGCACCCATCCTCACCGGCAACACCGCGGTCGTGCTGCGCGTGCTCGAACGTCAGGAGGCGTCAGACGAGGGCTTCGAGACCGCGCGAGAAACGCTCCGCACCCAGCTCATTTCCGAGCGACAGAGCCAGTTCTACGCGGCCTACATGGAAAAGGCCAAGACAAAACTGCTGATCGATATCAACATGGCCGCCTTCGCCCAAGCGGTGGTCTAGGGGCGGGGGGCCCACGGGCGTCGGGAGCGCGGAAGCAACGCCGCCACAAGTCTCATTGTGGCGCACGGCTTCAGCCCTGCGCCACAGGGCCTCACCAGGAAAACTTAGGGGGTAAACACGCCAGGCATGAGCGCCAGCGGCTCGCCGGTGCGGAACAACTGCATCGGGGCCATGGCCGCCTCGATGACTGCCGGTGGCACCGGCAACCACCCCAATCGGGCCGCGGCCTGGGTGACGGTGAATCCCTCGTTGAGCAGCTCGAACAGGCTCTTGGGCCGCGGATAGACCACCAGCTCGACCTCTTCGTCGGGGTCGATGCCGACGTGCGCTTTCGCGACGGCGATGGCGCGACTCAGCCCCCCCAACTCGTCGACCAGTCCACGCTCCTTGGCCTGCCGGCCGGTCCAGACCCGCCCCTGCGCCAGTTCGTGGATCGCGTCACGGGTGGTGCCCCGTCCCTCGGCCGCCTTGCTGATGAACTGCTCATAGATCGCGTCAATGTGCTCTTGCATCTTGGCCCGCTCGTCGTCCGAGAACGGTCTGATTGGGGAGTAAATCTCGGCGAAGCGCCCCTGGCTCACCGGCTCGATGTTGATGCCGACCTTCTCGTAGGTGCCCCCGGTCGTGATCTTGCCGGCCACGACGCCGATGGACCCGGTCAGCGTCGCCGGCTGAGCCACGATCGCATCGGCGCCCATTGCGATGTAGTAGCCACCAGACGCTCCAAGGTCGGACATCGACGCGATGACCGGTTTGTCTTTTTTCGCCAGCATTACCTCGCGCCAGATCACGTCTGAGGCCACCGCCGACCCACCCGGACTGTCGATACGCAGCACGATGGCTCGCACAGAGTCGTTGTTGCGGGCGGCGCGGATGGCCGCCACCAACGTGTCAGACCCCAGCACCTCGCCACCCGTCAGGCCGATGCCGCCGCTACCAGAGTTGATCGTACCAACCGCGTAGATCAGGGCAATGCCCCGTCCTCGGTTCAGACCGACCGACTGGAGTCCGATCTGTCGATAGTCACGGTCAGCGATGACGCGCCAGTTCACCTCGTCGAACGGCGGTTGCTGCTTCACCTCGTCCGCATAGACCAGCGCGTCCACCAGTCCCGCGGCCAGCGCATCATCGGGTAGGAATGGCCCCTCGTCGACCAATCGCCGGACTTCCGCCTTCGTCTTGCCCCGACCGTCCGCAATCCCGTCGATGATCTGCTCGTACAGGTCACGGTTGAGCGACTCCGCCATCTCGCGATGGGCCGGCGTCATCGTGGTTTCCGTGTAGACGTTCGCGGCCGTCTTGAAATCACCCGAGTTGAGCATATCGGCGTCGGCGCCGATCTTGTCCAGGGCGCCGCGGAAGAACATCTCGTAGCTCGCCACACCCACCAGGTCCAACGGGCTCCCCGGCATCAGGAACACCTTGTCCGCCGCCGACGCCAGGTAGTACTCCTGCGTCCCGCCGTATTCGAGGAAGGCCACAATCGGCTTACCAGACTCGCGGTAATCGAGCACCGCGTCACGTACTTCCTGCGCCTTCCCCCACAGCGGTTGGGGACCGGACGGCAACAGAATCACGCCTCGGATCCGGTCATCCACCTTCGCCTTGCGCAGGCTGTTGACCACCGATTGCACGGTGGGGACGTCACCCACCAACGACGTCAGCAACGGATTCGCCTGACGCTCCGACAGCCCGCCCGGCACTCGTAGCGTCAGCACGGAATTGGAGGACACCGTCGGCGCGCTCGAGACCATGAAATACATGGCGAACAGCCCGGTCATCGACGTGACCACCGCCAGCAGCAAGAACACGACGATGAACCGAACACCGCGGTTGGTACTCACGGCCTGCCTCCCACGGCGCCGACCTTGTCGACGCCGAAATCACTGCGAATACGGTCTTTCACGGCCGCGACGCCGCACAGAGATCCTGCGCGACCAGGGGAACAACGGCAACTGAACCGCCACACTTGAGTATACGTGACCGACCACGAGCGGTTCGTGCTCACACCTTGCCCGCTGGTGTCGGCGCCACCGTCTTCGGTATACTGCGCGTTCGGCTCATCGGCCGAGTCTCCCTCACTGCGGAAGTGGCGGAATTGGCAGACGCGCAGGCCTCAGGAGCCTGTGAGACCTAGTCTCATGGGGGTTCAAGTCCCCCCTTCCGCACCAACTCTAACTGCTAGTTCGGATTGGACTTCGAGGCGGGAGTCTGCTCGGGCTGACGCACAACGTCCTGTGCGTCCTCCGAGTCCGTGTGCAAACTTTGTGCAAGATTTCCCGTGCGGTGAGCTTCCAACTGGTCCATGGCACGATGCAATCCGCGCCGATTGATATTGTGGGGCCTGGGCTTTGACGTCGCGAGCTTCGAGCGGCGGGATCGCTTCGTTTTCGTGTCGGCGCTCAGGGCTGACAGGGAGTCCAGGCGGCCCCACGGAGAGAATGAGACACAGTAAGTCGAATGCTCCCGGTCCGTCCGTCGCTCGACATAGGGGCCGCGAAGCCGCCACATTGGGACGCTGGAAGTCGCGGCGGCCGACACGTGATTCTCCGCGACTTATGCCTCCCATCTCGGCTGCTACCCCAGCACCGCCAAGATCGGCGAAGGCGGCATGGGCGAGGGCCTGCGGCTCCTCCGCCACCGCTCAGCCGGAATGTCTCGACCAATTGGTCGCATTCGAGAACCGACCTCTGGGCAGGCACGCCTGCCTTGTGGCCGTCCGGACGACGTGTTTCCAACGCGACCAATTGGTCGTGAGTTCGCCTGCTCCGTGGTCGCCCTCCGCCACTGGCACGCCACCAGCCGCCATCAACGACCGTAGGTCGTGGCCCTCTCGTGTGCCATGCCACGCCACCACCCCATAGGGGTGGCGGTGGCAGGCAGGGGTGGCATGTGGTCCTGCGGGCCAACTCCCAGGGGCAGCCCGATGAGGAGACAGGGAATAACACGGTGGTGTGGTGGTGTGGGCGGGCCCGCGCCGGAGGAATTGAGTCCGGCCGGACAGCCCGCAGGCCTGGAAACAGAGTCCGCTCGCCGGGCGGATGATCGGGACGGACGCCTGGCTAGTCAAGCCTCACAAAGGCGAGGGCGTAGTTGGGATTCAGCGGAATGACCAACTGATTCTGCGTCGAGTCGTAGCACATGGACGCCGCGCTCGGGATGCCCGAAGCGATGATCTCCGCCTCTTGACCGGGGCGGATACGGGACACGCTGCCATACCGTACGCTGCTGACGTACTTCGCCCCGTCGGCGGTCACGACAACCCCATCATTCCCACCTTCCACGGAGTGCTCCGTCCGTATGACCGACCCGTCTGGGTCGTAGGTGAGGACGGCGTTGTCACCGACGTTCACCACGACAATGTTGCCATCCTGGTCGATGGCCAGTCCATTGGGCCCCTCGAGCGGCGCACCCTCGGCGAACAGCGACACCTCGCCGCCGGCAGTCACCTTCCAGAGCTGCCCCGTGGGCCGCGTGTTGGAGGCGTAGATGGTCCCGTCGTCCGCAACCGCGATGCCATTCAGAAGGGTCGAGCCAGGAACGGGAATGGACCGTTCGGGTCGGCCTGTTGCGAGATCAAAGAGACGGACGTATCCCGAATCGACCGTATAGAGCACGCCATTGCTGATGGCGCTGCCCAACGGATCATGCAGCTCCAGTCCGTCCCGGGTGGCACCGATCCACTTGGGCGTATGCACACTCCCGTCAGGGTTAATGAGCGAGACATACCCGTCGTCGTCATTGGCCTCGACCCGACTGCCGGCATTCATAGCCAGAACCAAATTCTTGTCTGGATCGAACGTGCAGCTCTCGGAGAAGTGAAAACTGCCAAAGACCTTGACGTTGTCCGACATCGGTCGCCACTCTCCGGCTTCACTGAGCGCGCCGATAGGTTCACCAGCCACGAAATCCTGGGCGGCCGCGGGGACGACCAAGACAACGGTGATAAGAACGGCGGGGACAATCCGTCGATTCGCGAAATGAATCAGGGCTGTGTGCTTCGTCAATGATTTTTCCTTGCTCTGCAGCGCCCGCGTTCCCTCGGCTTCTTCGACGCCGTGGATCGCGGCAATATTTGGGGTGGTCGAGGCGGACCTCAACCCATCAAGTTGACAGCATGTTGGTCTGCCTATTCCGGGAGGGCGAAGATGAACAGGTTGTTGTTGGCGCTCGGGCTCAGCTCCGGCGTCAGGTCCAGAAAGCGCCCAAATCCGGTGCTAATCGCCACGTACTGGCGGCCGTCGACCGCGTAGGTGATCGGGAAGCCGGAGACCGGCGAGCCGAGGTTGATCTCCCAGAGGATCTCGCCCGTCCGGTCGTCGAAGGCCCGAAACCGTCCGTTCACGTCGCCGCCGAAGACGAGCCCGCCGCCGGTCGCAGCCAGCGCCATGGTGGCGGCTCGCTGCTGGTGATTCCAGACCACCTGGCCGGTCTCGGCCGAGATCGCCTGCACGCTCCCCACGTCGTCGGTCCCAGGCGCTATTTCTGAACGCCAGGCGATGGCGTAGAGCCGGCGCGCCTCGTCCTGCTCGTCGGGCTCGGCCATGGCACGCATCCGCGCGCACACGTTGCGCAGCGGCATGTACATCGTGTTGGTCAGGGGACTGTAGGCGCCGGCCTCCCAGTCCTTCCCACCGCTGGCGTGCGGACAGGCCAGCACCGTCTGCCCGGCCGCGGTGAAGACCAGCTCCGCGTTCTCGGACACCACACCGGTGGCGCCGTCGATGCTGCTGATCACGTTCTGGACGATGGTCGGGGTAGCCCACAGGAACTCGCCGGTCTCCCGGTCCAGGGTGTAGACGACGCCCGTTTTGCCCGGGATGCCGGTCACCACGCGGCGCTCCTCGCCCGGGATCAGCCGCGGATTGATCCAGCTCACCGCGGACGGGTCCGGCCGCACCGCCGTGTCCACCAGCAGGCGCTCGAACGGATGGTCGAGGTCCCAGCTGTCGTTCAGGTGCTGGTAGTACCACACGATCTCGCCGGTGTCCCCATGCAGGGCTAACGTCGAATTATGGTAGAGGTGCGTCTTGTCGGTGCCGCCGAGCATATATTTCGGCGCCGGCGACGTGACCGACGTGCCGACGTAGACCAGGTTCAGCGCCGGATCATAGCTGGGCACCATCCACGCGCCGACGTGCGCCCGTTCGTCGAACGGGACGTCTCCCCAGGTCTCGTCACCCGGCTCGCCGGGGGCGGGGATGAGCCGTCGTCGCCAGATCTCCTCGCCGGTCGCGGCGTCGTGCGCGGTGATGACACAGCCGTCCGGTCCTCCTCGCGGATCGCAGCTGCGCCCCGAGAACACCTTCCCGCCGGCGACGATAGGCCCCGACGTCTGGTTGGCCGGATTCACCCGGTAGTCGAGAATCTCCGTCTCCCACACCATCTCGCCCGTCTCCGCGTGGAGCGCGAAGATGTGGTCGTCCATGCTGGTGTCGATGATCAGCTCACCATGGATGGCGATGTTGCGATTGGTGTCGGTCAGGGTGCCGATCATGTAGTCGCCGAGATCGTCCGGGCGTTCCCGCTGGTGCTCCCAGATCAGGTCCCCGGTCTCCGCATCGATGGCCTGGATGATGTCGCGCGGGTTGGGCATGAACATCACCCCGTCGCGAACCAGCGGCGTGCCTTGCTGACGGCCCGGGCGGAGCCCACGCGACCAGACCAATCGCAGATCGACGACGTTCTCGCGGTTGATCTGATCCAGCGGGCTATAGCCCCAGCCGTCGAGCGTTCGACGCCACATCAGCCAGTCGTCGGGACTCGGGTTCTCCAGCTCCGCGTCGGTGACTGGCCGAATGCGGTCCCCCTGCGCGAGTGCCGACGGCACGGCCACGACCGCGACGGCAAGGACGCCGGACGCGATACATGCCAAGCCAAACCCTGAAGACGGCCGTCCGGATGCGAGCATGAGCCCTCCTTTGCGTGGGCGATTCCCGGTGACTATGTCACTGGCAGAGTCTGTCCCCGTTGCGCAACGTCGCATCACTGGGGCGCCTGGGTCAACTCCTGCATCCGCGCACCCGTGAGGATGTTCAGGAGCCCGTAGTTGCCTTCGTGGCAGGCGTACTCGAACATCGGACCCTCCTCACGCGCCCAGGGAGATGAGCCGGTCCACGGCCTAGACCAGGTATTGGGAGCGTCGACCGTGAACTCATAATCGAGGGTGTCGGGTCCAACCCGGGTGAACCGTTCGACGACGCGCAGCGCGTCAGTGGGTTCCCAGTTCGTTCCCCCTTGAGATGTCGGCCCCGGAATAAACAGGAAGCCCTTCTTGCGGAAGTTGGTCGTTTCGACGACGAGCGTGTCACCCTCCCAGTATCCCCGGGAGTCGCCCCTCAGCTGCGGGATGCGTTCGCTCGCATGCGGACGGCCGTCCAACGGGATCACGCGAGTGTCGTGAATGTGTTCCTGGAGAATCACCACATGGTCGGGTGTCTGGAACAGGTGGTAGTTGTTGTTGTACGCCGTGGAGAACGTCGGAACGCCGCGATACCAGATGCATCGGTCGTTCAGATCGAGTTGCTCGTACGAATCGGGTTCCGCACGCGCCAGCTGGATGTCGAGGAGCCGCTGCGCCTCCGGCGACGCCAGGCGACGCGCAGTTTCCGGCGTCAAGGGCGGGAACCGGCCATCCGGTGGGTCGATGATGATCGACGTGCGCCGGGTCGGCACGACCGTGGTTCCGCGGTCCAACCAGAAGCTGTTGTATGCGCCCACATTGCCGCCTGCCGGCAGCGGCTCGGTTCGCACCGCGCTGGGGGCGTTCGCACGCGCGTTGCCGTCGACAACCGCACGTTCGGTGGCCGCGACGTCCTCAGCGCTGAGAAATTCCTCGGTCTGACCCTCTGGACGCTCGACCGGTGTCACGGTGGAGCTGTTCCAGAGTCCTCCGATGTCCGGGTCGCCCCATGGCGTGTGCGGGGCCTCGAATCCACTCGTCTGTGTTGTTTGCGCCTGCGCTGAGGCTCCCAGCGCAAGGACAAGTGCGACCATTACGGCACGATCCATCTGATCTCCTCCAGGCTCCCGCGCTGGCCATCGCATTGTGCACGGTGTCGTCCCGCCCCTGTCCTGGGACAGCGTGACAAGCAGCAGCCTACCACCGGAGGGCGTTGGTGCAAGACTCGACGTGGACCCGCGACAAACCAGCTCAGCGGCAGCTCAGCTTTGAAGGCGCTACGATGCCGGCCGACCGAGCTCGGTCATCCGATTCAAGACGTTGCACGCGATCCGTGCCTCGGTCTGCTGCCCTCCTGGCGTGCGGGCTCTCAGGCCGCTGCCGATGATCAGTTTGTATCGGAAGAAGGCGTTCTCCACGCGGGCCTGCTGGTGGTAACCCGACTCCTTCTGCCATCGTCGACGTCCGAGTGCCTCCACCCGCCTGATCGTCCGATCGCGGAGACCGGACCGTGGTCCGCGCTGAGACACGGACGCCGTCTTGGCCGGTGGGACCACGACGGTCGCGCCGCGCGCACCGGCCGCCTTGTAAAACGCGACGGTGTCATAGGCGGCATCCGCGGTCACGCTGGCAACTTCTCCGACTACGTGCTCGACGAGCCTGCTGCCGGTCGTGGCGTCATCGACGGTCGACTCGGTGACCGCCTGGGCACGGATCACGCCGGATCCGTCGACCCCGAGATGCAGCTTCTTCCATCCCCGTCGGCCGCTCCGCCCGTGTTTCACCGCCGCCATTCACCCTGGCCGACGACGGAGAGACCGGTGCTATCGACGATAAAATGAAGCGGTCCCTGGGCCGGAATCCGACCGAATGCGAGAGCGGCTGCTGACCTCGGCGCGACAGGGTCGTGTGATCTGGGGCATCGAGATCGACCCGCATCATCGCCAGCACAGACCGCAGAAAGCCCTCGGTCTGGCGTAGCGGCAACCTGAAGACCAAACGCAGGGTCAACGCGGTCCGGACCGACACGTCCGAGAACTTCCTCGGGCCGCCCGG
>JAPYUM010000007.1:0-1196 GCA_029940535.1 Vicinamibacterales bacterium | reverse complement strand
CGGCCGACCCCGATTGTGTCCCATCTCGAACCGGGGCAATCCCGCACCAACGCCACGGCGGACGCTAATCGACATTGTCGCCATCCACTCGCTGGTCCCGTGATGGGGCCGCGAATTCGTCAAGGTGCGACGGATCCCTCGCCCGAGGCATCAGGTTGGTCGCCTCGGCGGGCGGCTGGATATAATCGGCCGTACACTTGATGGCCGTCGCCGGCGGCGCCTCCTTCGGGCACTACGACTGGCATCCGCAGGAGGGCCGCGGCGAAATTGAGATTCGTTTAGGAGGAACTTATGTCATCGCTACGACCCCTGATGTTCGTGCTCACTAGCGCCACGATGCTCGCGGCGTGCGCCGCGGAGCCAGAGCCACCGGCCACGACGGCGCCCGCGCCAGTTGCCGCGGTCTCGGAAGCGAACCCGGTCACGGGTGAGGGACTGCCGAACCCGAACCCGACCCGCGTCGGGAACTGGGCAACCCTGCCCGAGGGACGGGAGTGGGGCTCCACCGCCGGCCTCGACATCGACCCCACGGACGGGCATGTCTGGGGGTACGAGCGCTGCGGATCCGGCTCAGCGGGTGGCCCTGGGGTCAACTGCGACAACAATCCCGTGGACCCGGTCTTCAAGTTCGACCGCCACACCGGAGAAATTCTCGCCAACTTCGGCGCCGGCATCTTCGTGACGCCCCACGGCATTTACGCGGACGACGAGGGCAACGTCTGGGTGACGGACTTCGCCGTCAACGACGCAGGCACCAAAGGCCACCAGGTCCACAAGTTCAGCCCGTCCGGCGAACTCCTCCTGAGCCTCGGTACTGCCGGCCAGCCCGGGAACGGGCCGAATCACCTGAACCAGCCGATTGACGTGATCGTCGCGCCCGACGGGAGCATCTTCGTCGGCGACGGCCACACCGGGCAGAACTTGACGACAGACGCACAGATAGACGAGGCCCGCGCGGCGGGGCTGACCGGCCGCATCGTCAAATACTCCCCCGCCGGCGAGTATCTCCTCGAATGGGGCGAGATCGGCACGGACCATGGTCAGTTCCGCACGCCACACGCGCTGGAGTTCGACGCGCAGGGCCGCCTCTGGGTCGCCGACCGTGGCAACCACCGCCTCGAGATCTACGACCAAGAGGGGAACTACCTGGACTCGCGCTATCAGTACGGGCGCATCAGCGACCTCTTCATCACCGA
>JAPYUM010000073.1 GCA_029940535.1 Vicinamibacterales bacterium | reverse complement strand
TGCTCCCTCGTCGCGCCTTGCCACGCAGACGCCTCGTCAGAACACCCCGGGCGGGCGTTGTTCAACACCCTGCTAGCCATCACCGCCCTCAGGCTGCGGATCACCGGTTTCGTCGTTTCCCACCGCGCCGAAGTACGCCAGTCCGACCAGCAACGCGGCGAACAGTGCGCGGGCGATCTGCGGTTCCGGCGCCACCTGGCCGTACAGTCGAGCGGCGCTGTGCAGCGAGAGTGATTGCAGACCGAACAGGGCGGTGAGTGCGAGGGCGAGGCTGCCGGGGAGCCCAACGCGAATGCAAACCCCCGCTGCCATCAGCACCGCGCCGAGTGCGACTGCGATCAGGTTGGCAATCCAACTGAGCTGCGCCGGACCGAAGAGATCGACGAGCGCCGCCCCCACCATGTACAGGCCGTAGCCGGTCATCCCGAGTGTGGCCGCAGTCAGCATGGTGATGGTGAGATATTATGCGTGCCTTGTGTCTCAGCGTCTAGCCGCCGTCCGTGGAAAAAATGCGCCGTTGCCCCGAGACCCTGGGTTGGCAATGTCGGGGCTGCGAACCCCGGGGTCTCGACGTCCGTGGGTCGGGGTGTGTCTGACGCTGCTTCTGGGTGTCTGCGCGGTGTTGCCGCGTCCCGTCGGCGGCCAGAGCGCGCCGACGAGCGGATTCGAGCGCATTCTGGACCAGTATGTGCGTGACGGTTTCGTCTATTACGCGGCGCTCAAGGTGGAGCGCCGGGCGTTCGACCAGGTCATCGCGTCGCTGGCCGAACGACCGCGAGCATTCGAGGCCTGGTCGGAAGAGCGCCGGCTGGCGTACTGGATCAATGCCTACAACGCGCTGGTCCTGCGCGCCGTCATTGACGAGTACCCGATTCGCGGCACGTCGTCCGATTTCCCCGCCGCGAGCGTCATGCAGATTCCGGGGATGTTTGCCGGACGCGAGCATCCGATCGCCGGGGAGCGCCTGACCCTGGAACTGATCGAGGAAGAGCGAATCGCACCCTTCGGCGACCCCCGGGCGCATCTGGCGCTTGGTCGGGGCGCGGTGGGGAGTCCTCGGTTGCGCAGCGAGCTGTTTCGCGAACTCGATCTCGAGACGCAGTTGGACGCGGTCGTCGCCGATTTTGCGACGACGCCGCGTCATGTCACGGTGGACCGCGCGGCCGACCAGGTTGTCGTCAGCGCGTTGCTCGGATGGCGGCCCGACCGCTTCGCGGGTCTGGCCGGCGCCGACGACTCCACCGGTCGAAGCGCGCTCGAGCGGGGTGTGGTGTCGCTCATCGCCCCCGCGCTGTTTCCCAGCGAGCGTGCCTTCCTGGCGGAGAACACCTTCCGGTTCAGTTATCACGAGTTCGACTGGCGTCTGAACGACTTGACCGGAGGCAGGCCGTAGTGGAACTGGGTCTCGAGGGAAAGGTTGCGGTCGTCACGGGGTCAAGCCGCGGTCTCGGACTTGCGAGCGCCACGGCGCTCGTGCGCGAAGGGGTGCGCGTGTGCGTATGCGCACGCGGCCGAGAGCGGCTCGACAAGGCGGTCTCCGGGCTGCGCACCATTGCGGGCGCAGAGGAGGTCGTGGTCGGGGTCGAGGCTGACCTCAGCACCGTCGACGGCGTGACGTCCGTCATCGACCATGCGGTCGACGCGTTCGGCGGGCTCGACATCCTGGTCAACAACGTCGGCAAAGCCGGTGGGGCCGGGGTGGTCGACACCAGTGACGCCGACTGGCAGGCCGCGCTCGACCACACCTTGTATCCGGCGATACGCGCCTCTCGGCGTGCGGTGCCGCACCTTCGCAAACGTGGTGGCGGCGTCATCATCATGATTGCGTCGATCTGGGGGCGGGAGTCGGGCGGTCGCATGACGTACAACGCCGTGAAGGCAGCCGAGATCAGCCTGGCGAAGGCACTGGCCGGTCAGCTCGCGCCGGACAACATTCGAGTCAATAGCGTCGCCCCTGGGTCGATCTCGTTTCCGGGTGGGTCTTGGGCGAAGCGCCAGGCTGACGACCCGGAAGGCATGGCCGCGTTCATCGCGCGCGAGCTTCCGTTTGGTCGGTTCGGTCGCGCCGATGAGGTTGGCGACGTCGTGACCTTCCTCGCCTCCCCCCGCGCCAGTTGGATCAGCGGCGCCTGTATCACCGTCGACGGCTGCCAGTCCAGATCATTGTTTTGAATATCCGCCTTTTTTTCGCATCTTGATCGCTTTTCATTCGCCTGCTAGCATGGGCGTCCATGGGGCGCGCGGCACCACTTGAACTGGCCGGACCACCGATGGCACCGCTGCTCTCGGAGGGGCAGCGTGACGCGGCCCTGCAAGCCGTCCTCGACGATCTCGCCCCCGTCGGGCCCGCTGACGCTTCGTCCGGGTCAGCCCTCGTGCCGGTCGATGGTGATCTCGTGACGGCGTGGCGCCGTCTGCCGGCCGAATCGGCCCAGTTCGCCGACTTTCCGGACGGGATCGACGAACGACTGCGAGCCGCGCTCGCCGCGGGCGGCATTACCCGTCCCTACACCCATCAGGCCGACGCGATGGGACATGTGCTGGCGGGTCGCCATGTGGTCACGATCACGCCGACCGCGTCAGGCAAGACTCTTTGCTACAACGGGCCCGTGCTCAGCCGGATGCTGCAAGACCACTCGACCCGCGCGCTCTATCTCTTTCCGACCAAGGCGCTGGCGCAGGATCAGCTGTCCGAGCTGCTGACGCTGACCGCCAGGCTCGAAGAGCACGCGTCGATTGGCGCCCACACCTACGACGGCGACACCCCGCAAGACGCGCGGCGCGCGGTGCGAGGGCGGGCCCATCTGGTGCTGACCAACCCCGACATGCTCCACTCCGGCATCTTGCCGCACCACCCGCGGTGGGCGAAGCTGTTCGAGAACCTGCGCTATGTCGTCATCGACGAACTGCATGCGTATCGGGGTGTCTTTGGCAGCCATCTGGCCAACATTCTCCGTCGGCTGAGGCGCGTCTGCGCGCATTACGGCTCGGCGCCAGTCTTCATCTGCTCGTCAGCCACCATCGCCAACCCCAAAGAGTTGGCGGAAGGGCTCACCGGCGAGGCCGTGGAACTTGTGGCGCGCAACGGGGCGCCTCGCGGCGAGAAGATCTTCGCGCTGGTCAACCCACCGGTGGTCAATCCGCAGCTCGGTATTCGCCGGTCGTATGTCGCCGAAACCCGTCGGGTGGCGACCATGTTCCTCAAACGGCGACTCCAGGTCATCGTGTTCGCGCAAAGCCGGCTGGTCACCGAGGTGCTGACCACCTATCTCAAGGACGCCTGCCGCCGTCTGCCCGGCGGGGCCGAGGCGATCCGAGGCTACCGAGGTGGCTACCTGCCGATCCGTCGCCGCGATATCGAGCGTGGCCTGCGCGCCGGCACGGTGTCGGGGGTCGTGTCGACCAGCGCGCTCGAACTCGGTATCGACATCGGCGCGCTCGATGTGTGCATCATGGCCGGGTATCCCGGTACGGTCGCGGCGACGTGGCAGCGGGCCGGCCGGGCTGGTCGGCGCAGCACGCGCTCGGCTGCAATCATGGTGGCCAGCAGCGGTCCCATTGACCAGTTCATCGTGCAGCACCCGGACTACTTCTTCGAGGGCTCGCCGGAGCACGCCCTCATCAATCCAGACAACCTCCAGATCCTGCTCGACCACATCAAGTGCGCGGCGTTCGAGTTGCCGTTCGCACCGGACGAACAGTTCGGACAGGAAGATGTGCAGGCCGTGCTCGGACTGTTGCGCGAGGAGGGGTTCGTTGATCTGGTGGACAACTCCTGGCACTGGATGCACGAGTCGTATCCCGCCGATGCCGTCAGTCTTCGCTCGGTGTCATCGGACAACTTCGTGGTCGTCGACGTGTCAGACGAGACCACGATCATCGGCGAAGTGGACTTCAGCGCCGCGACGTCGACCCTCTACGAGCAGGCCATCTATCTCATCGAGGGCAAGCAGTATCAGGTAGACCGGTTGGAATTCGACCGCCGCAAGGCCTATGTGCGACCAGTCGACAGCGACTACTACACCGACGCGATCACCTACACGAAGGTGACGGTCCTCGAGGAGTTCGACCGTCTCCACGCGCGGCGCGACGCATCGGGAGCGGTGGCAGACCTGGAGGACGCCGACGCGGCGGCGGGCTGCCACGGCGAGGTGCACGTCGTGTCGCGGGTGGTTGGATTCAAGAAGATCAAGTTCTACACCAATGAGAATGTGGGGTCTGGAGAGCTCGACCTCCCCGAGCAGGAGATGCATACGACGGCGTACTGGCTCCAGTTGTCGCGGGGGTTTGTCGACAGTCTGCCATTCGCTGGTGACGACCGGCGAGACGGGATCGTCGGGCTCGGTTTTGCGCTGCGGCAGGTGGCGCAGTTGTTGTTGATGTGCGACCGGCATGACATCGGTTTCGCGATCTACGGTGAAGAAGCTCGTCAGGCACCGATGCGGGCGAGCCCGAGCACATCGACCGCCGAGGAAGAGGAGCCGACCATCTTTATCTATGACAAGTATCCAGGCGGCATCGGATTCAGCGAGCCGCTCTTCGGCCTGCACCACCGGCTGCTGGCCGATACGCGCGCGTTGATTGAACGGTGTCCCTGCGAGTCAGGATGCCCTGCCTGCGTTGGCCCGGTCGGCCAGACCGGACCGCGCGCGAAGGCGGTCGCCCTGGCGCTGCTCCTTGGCCTCGCCTGAGCCCGTGATGACCGATCTGAGCCGGCTGCGAGACGTGCTGCGGGGGGCGAAGCGATCGGGCGCCACGCCGATGCTGGCCCCACAAACGCCCTCGGTTGATCTGGAAGCCTTCGCCGCGGTACTCGGCGGCGCGCTCGAGGATGGTCCGTCAGGGCCCTGTCCGGTGGTGCGATGGTGGTGTGGTGGCGACGCCGGCGACGCACCTTATGGCGACCAACTTGGTGCCGCTTCGAGCACCATCAGCGCCGCGGGTCTGCGGGCGCTCTGTGGGAGTGGGCACGAGGGTGAGCCTCCCTGGTCAGACTCCGACCCGAGGTCTGGGCTGCTGTTCTTCGACTTGGAGACCACCGGGCTCAGCGGAGGGTCGGGCACGGTGGCCTTCGTGGTGGGGTTCGGCTGCTTCGTGGGTTCTCGGTTTCACGTCTGGCAGTTCGTGTTGCCGAGTTTTGCGACCGAGCGTCGCCTGCTCGCCGCCGTCACCGCCGCGGTCTCACGCGCGCACACGCTGGTGACGTTCAACGGCAAGTCCTTTGATGTGCCGTTCATGGAGATGCGCTGGCTGTATCAGCGGCTCGAGACACCGCTTCCGGCGTTGAGGCATGTAGACCTGCTGCACCCGGCCCGTCGCCTCTGGGGACCGGAGACCGGCGGATTGGGTGGTCTGGAGCACCGTGTGCTGGGCTTCCGACGCGACGACGACGTGCCGGGCTTCGAGATTCCGGCTCGCTACTTTGACTATCTGCGTTCTGGCAATCCGCGGCCGTTGCGGGGTGTGCTCGCTCACAATCAATTGGATCTGGTGTCTCTCGGGGTGTTGACCGGGATGGCGTGTGACCTGGTCGATCGCGGCGCTCTGGCCACGGGCAGTGCTCGTCAGAGTCTCGGTCTCGGACGGCTCTATGCACGCGGTGGGCGAGAGGCCGAGGCGCTGGGATGCTACGAACGGGCGGTCGCCCTCACCTCCGGCGCACGTCGGACGTCTAAGGTCGATGCGGTAGCGGTGCGGGCCGAGGCGCTGTATCGGCTCGCGCTTGCCTGCCGCCGCCAGCGCCGCCATAGCGACGCGGCGCGATACTGGCAGACGCTGATCGACCTCGGGCGACGACCCACGGGTGTGTTCGAGCGCGAGGCGCTTCGCGCGCTGGCGGTGCACCACGAGCATCGATTGAAGGACCCCGAGGGGGCCCTGACGTTTGCACGGCGGGCCTACACGGTGGAATACACGGCCGGGCGCCGACGGGAGGTGCAGCGACGCCTGACGAGGCTGGAACGGCGGTTGGCCAATGAGACGAATGACGCGAGCGGCCCGGGAGGGCCGCTCGCCTTACAGTGTTCGCTGGACTAACTTGCTTCCGACGAAGCGGCCGAGCCGGGCGACTTGCGCTGCTTCTCCAGCCGCTCTTTGAGGCCGGCCACCGTCTGGGCTCCGTACTTCTTCGTAAACCGTTCGACGCGTCCCTCGGTGTCGATCAGCTTCTGTTTTCCGGTGAAAAATGGATGGCAACTCGAACAGATTTCGAGCCGCACTTCCTTTTTGGTCGACCGGCTCTTCCACGTGGTGCCGCAAGCACAGTGGACCTCAACTTCGTGATATTCCGGATGGATGCCTAGTTTCACTGTTGCCTCCTTTATCACTTGCGCAACATCACATTGTAACAGACCCCGGTCTGAGAGACCTCCCGGAGCTTCGCGTGCGTGTTCTAACCGTCCACCAGGGCCAGGAGTGCCGCCCAGAATGTGGGGAGACCGTCTCCCAGTTTTGCCGATATCGGCAAAACCGTGTGACCGAGTGCGGTCTGGTGGGCCCGAAGCGTCTTGGTCCGGGCCGACCGGGTGAGCCTGTCGATCTTGGTGGCCGCCACCACCACCGGTAGCTCCAGTTCACGCAGCCAGTCCAGCGCCTTGCGGTCGTTGGTCAGTCCGGGGTGTCGCCCGTCGACCAACAGGATCGCTCCACTTGGGCCAACGCGTCCGGGCCGGTCCGGCGTGTCCTCTGGGTCCGGTCGAAAGTATCGCTCAGTCAACCGATCGAAACCGCTCGTGGATGCCCCGCCGCGCGCGTAGCCGTACCCGGGAAGGTCCATCAAGAGCAACTCGCTCCCGCGAGCGAGCGCCAGACGATACACGTTGAGAAGCCGGGTCGTACCCGGCGCACCGCCTGCCCGCGCGATCTTGCGGCGTGCCAGCGCATTGATCAGGGTCGACTTGCCGACGTTCGAGCGCCCCACCAGGACGACCTGGGGCAGATGCGACACCGGCAACCGTCCCTGGAATCCGACGCTGGTCACGAACTCGGCGGTGTGAATCTTCATCCGCCTTCGCCAAGGCTATGGCGGACCAGGGTTCGGTCCGTGCGGGTGGGCTGGGTGCCGGGGCGCTAGTGTGTGACGCGGTCGTCCGGGGTCGCGGCCTCGGCGTCCGTTTGGTCAGTCGCGATGTGTGCGGTGAGCGGTTCGGCCAGGGCGATCTTGAGCACCTCGTCCATCGACTCGACGAGGTGCAGCTCCATGACATCGAGCACCGCCTTCGGAATATCCGCGAGGTCTTTCTCGTTGTCCTTCGGCAGGATAATCGTCGTCACGCCGGCCCGATGGGCTCCCAGTACCTTGTCTTTCACCCCGCCGATGGGTAGCACCTTGCCGCGGAGCGTGATCTCGCCGGTCATGGCCACCTCGCGTCGGGTTGGCACCTTGGACAGATGCGAGATCAGCGCGGTCGCCAGCGTGATGCCGGCCGACGGCCCGTCCTTGGGGATGGCCCCTTCCGGCACGTGGAGATGGATGTCGGTGGTGCGGTGGAAGTCCTTCGGCAGACCGTACTGCTCAGTTCTGGAGCGCACGAAGCTCATCGCGGCCTTCGCCGACTCCTGCATGACTTCGCCCAGTTGTCCGGTCAGGGTCAGTCGCCCCTTGCCTGGCATCAGGCTCGACTCGGTCACCAATAATTCGCCCCCGGCTTCGGTCCACGCCAATCCGGTCGCGATGCCGACCTCGTTCTCTTCCTCGGCCATCTGCGGACGGTAGCGCGGCACGCCGAGATACTCGGTGATCCTCTCGGCCGTGATCGCCTGCGAAAACTGTTTGCCTTTCTGCACCACCTTGCGTGCCACCTTCCGGCAGACGGCGTGCAACTCACGTTCGAGGCTGCGGACACCGGCCTCGCGCGTGTAGCGGCGGATGATCGCTTCGAACGCCTCGTCCTTGAACTGAATCTGCTTCTTCGTGAGTCCTGTCCCTTTGACCGCTTTGGGCGACAGGAAGGTTTTAGCGATTTCGATTTTCTCCAACTCAGTGTACCCGGAGAGCTGCAGCACTTCCATCCGGTCGCGAAGTGCCTGGGGCACCGTGTGCAGCACGTTGGCGGTACAGATGAACATCACGTTCGAGAGGTCATACTCGACATCCAGGTAGTGGTCGAGGAATGTGTGGTTCTGCTCCGGGTCCAGCACCTCCAGCAGCGCGGCCGACGGGTCCCCTCGGAAGTCCATCGACATCTTGTCGACTTCGTCCAGCAGGAACACCGGATTCATGGTGCCGGCCTTTTTAATCATCTGGATGATCTGGCCCGGGAACGCCCCGATGTAGGTGCGGCGGTGACCGCGGATCTCTGCCTCGTCTCGCACGCCGCCGACCGACAACCGCACGAACTTCCGGTTCGTGGCTCGCGCGATCGACTTGGCCAGCGACGTCTTGCCGACCCCCGGTGGGCCGGTCAGGGTCAGAATCGTGCCCTTGGGCTTGCGCACCAGGGTTCGGACCGCGAGGAACTCCAAAATCCGGTCTTTGATCTTTTCAAGGCCATAGTGGTCCTGGTTCAGGATCTGCTCGGCCTTCTCCAAATCACGGCTCTCGCGCGACTTCTTGCGCCAGGGCACGCCGATGAGCCAATCGAGATAATTCCGCGACACGGTCGCCTCGGCCGACATCGGGGGCATGCCCTCCAGCCGCTTCAGCTCCTGGGTCGCCTTCTCTTCGACCTCCTTCGGCATCCGCGACTGTTCAATTTTCTTCTTCAGCTCGTCGAGCTCGTTGCCCTTGTCTTCCTTGCGGCCCAGTTCTTTCTGGATCGCCTTCATCTTCTCGTTGAGGTAGTACTCTTTCTGTGCCTTCTCCATCTGCTTTTTCACGCGAGATTGGATCCGGCGGTCGACCTGCAGCTTGTCGACTTCCACTTCGAGCAGGCTCGCAATCCGCACGAGCCGCTCGAGCGGCGAGATGATCTCCAGAAGGTTCTGTTTCTCTTCGACGCCGACGACCAAGTGGGCCGCAATGGTGTCGGCGAGCTTGCTGGCGTCGTCCACTCGCACCGCCGCGATCATCGCGTCGTAGTGCAGGTTGTTCGAGAGCTTGACGTATTGCTCGAACTGCGTGACGACGCGGCTCATCGTGCTCTCGACGTCATCGCCCGAGTCGTCTTGCTTCGGCAGGAGTTTCGCCACGACCCGGTAGAACCCCTTGTCTTCCTTCCACTCGACCGCGCGCGCCCGCTCGAGCCCCTCCACCAGGACCTTGATGTTGCCGTCCGGCAGCTTCAGGCTCTGCACGATGTTGGCGACACAGCCCACCGTGTAGATGTCCTTTGGTTGCGGGTCGTCGGTCGCGGCGTCCTGTTGCGCGGCGAGAAAAATACGCTTGTCTTTCACCAGCGCGTGTTCGAGCGCCCGCGTCGACGACGGTCGACCGATGACGAACGGCATCATCATGTGCGGGAACACGACGACATCGCGGAGGGGCACTATCGGGAGTGTTTCGTAGACTTCCATATGTGGGGTATCGGAGGCCGGAACACCAGGTGTCAGCCGGCCTTCTCCATGACGGTGATCGGGTCGTCCTGGGACAGCACCACTTCGCGCGTGATGACGCACTCGCGGATCTTCTTCTGCCCGGGCAAGGTGTACATGATGTCGAGCATCAAATTCTCGATGATCATGCGCAGCCCTCTGGCGCCGATCTTACGGTCGAGCGCCGACTCCGCGATCGCGTCGAGGGCGTCGTCAGTGAATCGGAGCTTGACGTTTTCGTATTCGAACAGTCGCTCGTATTGGCGGGTGATGGCGTTGCGCGGCTCGGTGAGAATCTGGATGAGCGCCGGTTTGTCCAACTCGTGCAAGGCGCCGATCACCGGCAGACGTCCCACGAACTCAGGAATCAGTCCATAGTGCATCAGATCTTCCGGTTCGACCATCTCCAAGGTTGACCCGAGGTCGCGTTCGCTGGAGCTCTTGATGTCAGCGCCGAACCCGAGCATCTTGCGACCGACACGCCGCTGAATCGTCTCGTCGAGCCCGACAAACGCGCCACCGCAAATGAACAGCACGTGGCTGGTGTCGATCTGGAAAAATTCCTGGTGCGGGTGTTTGCGACCGCCCTGCGGCGGGACGTTGGCCACGGTGCCTTCGAGAATCTTCAGCAGCGCCTGTTGGACGCCCTCCCCGGACACGTCCCGGGTGATGGACGGGTTCTCGTCTTTGCGGCAGATCTTGTCAATCTCGTCGATGTAGATGATGCCCTGCTGGCACTTCTCGATATCCCCCCCGGCCGCCTGCAGCAGCTTGAGGACAATGTTTTCCACATCCTCGCCGACATACCCCGCTTCGGTGAGGGTCGTGGCGTCGACGATGGTAAACGGCACTGACAGCATCTTTGCCAGCGTCTGCGCCATCAGCGTCTTGCCGGTGCCAGTCGGTCCGATCAACAGGATGTTCGACTTGGCCAGTTCGGTGTCGTTCCGATTCTTCGACTGTTTCTGAATCTCTACCCGTTTGTAGTGGTTGTAGACCGCGACCGACAGTTTCTTCTTGGTCTGCTCCTGCCCGATGACGTACTCGTCCAGGAATTTCTTGATTTCCTGCGGGACCGGCAGTGTCGACCGTGCACCCCGATTCTCGAATCGGTTGTCGTCCGCGATGATGTCGTTGCACACCTCGACACACTCGTCGCAGATAAAGACGGTCGGTCCGGCGATCAACTTCCGGACGTCGTTCTGATCTTTGTTGCAGAAGGAGCAACGCAGGATTTCGGGTTCACCGCTTTTCTTGGCCATGGTCACACGACGCCTGATTCAACCCCGCAAGAACCGCGTACGGGGAGGTCTGGTCAGGCATCCTTCTCGCTACGCGCGTTGCCTGATCACTTCGTCAATAATACCGTATTCGAGACTCTGCTCCGCGTCCATGATATGGTCGCGTTCGGTGTCCTTTTCGATCTGCTTCACGTCTTGACCGGTGTGTGTCACCAGCATTTCGTTCAACCGACTGCGCATCCGAAGAATTTCCCGCGCATGGATGTCGATGTCCGTGGCCTGCCCGGCGAGCCCGCTCATCAGGGGTTGGTGGATCACGATGCGTGAGTTGGGGAGGCTGTAGCGCTTGCCCTTGGTGCCGGCGGCCAGCAGCACGGCCGCCATGGAGGCCGCCTGGCCAATGCAGACCGTCTGCACGTCCGGCTTGATGAACTGTATCGTGTCGTAGATCGCCAGACCGGCGGAGATCGAGCCGCCGGGGCTGTTGATATACAACACGATGTCGCGGTCAGGGTCTTCCGCTTCAAGAAAGAGCATCTGCGCGATGACCAGGTTGGCGATGCTGTCTTCGATGGGCGTCCCGATAAAAATGATGCTGTCCTTCAACAGCCTCGAGTAGATGTCGTAGGCACGCTCGCCTCGATTGGTCTGCTCGACGACCATGGGAACCAACTGATTGCGTACGTCAGGCATATTCGAATTACTCACAATCGAGACACTGCAACGTGGATTTGCAGAGGGGAGCGGCCAGTACGGACCATCGTCACGCAGTCACGATCGTAGCACGCGACAAAAGCAACTCGACCGTCTTCTCCCGCCTCAGTCCTTCCGCTAGTGCGGCCAATCCGTTGTTCTTGTCGAGCTGTGCCCGCAGTGCGGCCGGCGCCTGACCCAGCCGTTCCGCGTACCGCGTCACTTCCTGCTCGACGTCGTCGTCGGTCACCGTCAGGGTCTCCCGTCGCGCGATTTCGTCGAGCAGCATCGACCCGCGCACCGTGTCGAGTGCTGGCGCCCGCTGCTCCTCCCTCACTGCGTCCCAGTCGACATTGGCCGTTCTGGGATCCACCTGCTGCTGCGCCATCCGCGAGGCGATCTGCTCGAGGCGTCGTCCGATCTCCCGGTTCACCAGCGCTTCGGGAATCTCGACCGTCAGACGGGACGACAGTTGTGCCAGCAGGTCGCGACGGACGCCGCGGTCCGCTTCCGCCTCGGCTTCGCGACGCAGGTCGTTTGTGACCTGCTCGCGCAGCCCCTCCAGGGTCTCGAAATCGCCGACCGTCTTCGCGAACCCGTCGTCCAGGTCCGGCAGCTGTCGGCGGTGCAGCGCCCGCACCGTGATGTCGTACGCCACCGTGGTTCCGGCCAGTTCGGGCTGTCCGAAGTCGGTCGGGTAGGTCAACTCGAATGCCTTCGCGTCATCGATCTGCAGACCGATCAGTTCGTCGTCGAACCCGGGCGGGTTTGCCGCGGCCCCGAGCTCGATGGTCACCCCGTCGTGACGGTCTGCCGGCAGTTCCGGCGGCGGCGCCCCGTCCGGGCCGGACACGCCGCGCCGGGTCATATCCATGGTGACGATGTCGCCCCCCTCGACGGCTCGGTCGGTGACCGGCTCCGGCTGGCTGGCGCGTAACCGGAGCTCTTCGAGCGCCTTGTCGGTGGCGGCCTCGTCCGGCACGTGTGGGGTGCGTCGCAGCGTCATGGCGTCGTAGTCCAGTTCCGTGATCGTGGGCATGACCTCGAACAGCGCATGAAAGGTCAACGGCTGCCCCTCGTCGACCGACACGTCGCGCACATCCGGTGTCTCCAGTGGTGCCAGATCTCGCTCACGGAGCGCGTCGTCGACTGCGTTCGGCACGAGATCGTGGGCCACGTCATGCAATAGGTCCTGCTGAAAGCGCTTCCTGACGATACTGACCGGCACCTTGCCCGGTCGGAACCCCGGCACTTTTGCGCGGCGACTGTATCGTTCTGCCAGCCGGCCCAGCGTCTTGTCGACACGCTCGACCGGAATCTCCACATCGAGACGCCTGCGGGTCTCGCTCAGGTCGGTAATCTCCGCCTTCATAACTATGAATCGGCCTCGTACGAGATGTCTGGACTCGGCGCTCCGGCCAGTCCGGGGTTTCGGACGCGTGTGTCGGTCTGTTTGGCCGTGGCGTCGCCTGCTGGCGCTTCGCCTCAGACGCCACGCGGGCGCTCGCGAATGAGCCCCGTGGCAGAACCCAACGTGGTGCGAAAGGGGGGATTTGAACCCCCACAGCCTTTCGGCCACCGGATCCTAAATCCGGCGCGTCTGCCAGTTCCGCCACTTTCGCGAGGATACGCGTACCAGCCCAACACGGAGCACGCCCGACCGTCCCAGGCTACCATACCGAACCTCTGGCCGGTCGCGCTCTGGACCCCAGTTCCGGCTATGTTAGTGTGTGTTGGAGCGCCCGTACGGGCGGGTGCGCGACGGAGGACGTAGCGATGAATGGCACAGGGCACACGTCGTCGATCGAGGCGAGAGCATCACTTGGTTCCGCGAGACGCGTCGACGGACGGCTGACCTCTTTGGTCTGCTGGCCCCGGAGGCGTAATACGACCAGCCGATCCCGTTGCGGCACCCGGTAGTGTTCTACGAGGGTCATATCCCCGCCTTCAGCGTGAACACCCTGCTCAAACGCGGACTCGGCCGTCAGGGACTGGACGACGATCTCGAGCTGTTGTTCGCGCGCGGCATCGACCCCGAAGACGGTCGTCGGCCGACGACGTCGCCATCGCGTCGTGGCCGAGTCGGGACACCGTCAGGCAGTATGCTGACCGGGCGGACGAGGCGATTCTCGACGCGCTCCAAGACGCGCCGGTCGAACAGGACGGCCACCCCGTGCTGCACCGGGGCCAAGCGGTGTTCATCCTGATCGAGCATGAGGAACTGCACCAGGAAACGCTGGCGTATATGTGGCATCGGCTGCCCTTGTCGCGGAAGCCGAGTTCCATCGCGCCGCGTTCGGCACGCCAGAGGGGATCGAACGGTCACACCCGTGGGGCGAGGTCCTGGTGGCGGCCTACGACGACCCGCTCGGGGTGACGGCGGCGTTCAACAAGAACCTGCTCGTGCGGCTCAATCGCGAGCTCGGCGCGAATTTCAACCTCGACGACTTCGCCCATCGTGCCGTCTGGGACGCGGCCGAGTCCCGGGTGGAGATGCATCTCGAGAGCCTGCGGGCACAGCGAGTGTCCAACCCGGGCAGTGGCTGCGAGGTGGTGTTCGCGGCGGCGAGTCGATCTGGACCGAGAGTTCGTATAAGTATGAGAAAGTCCGGCTCGTCGCGTTGGGTGCCGATCTCGGGCTGGCCCGTCACGACCAGTGGGTGGACGAGGAGGCGGGCTTCGCCGTCACGGCGTTCGACGCGGTCTAGTTCGGCGCGAGGGACCATGGCACACCGATTTCGACCTGGGTCGTCCCCATCATGACCAATCAACAACGTCGGCAGGAGCGTGGCGCCCGCTTTTTGGTCGTGGCGGCCAGTCTGATGATCGTGGTCGCCGGTCTGCGGTTCGCGAGCCAACTCGTCCTGCCGTTCCTCACGGCGGTATTTCTCGCCGTCGTCAGCCTCCCCGTCATGGTGTGGCTGCAGCGCCGGAAGATGCCGACCCCGGTGGCGGTGTTCAGCACCGTCGCCCTCGCCGCCGCCGTGGTGAGCGTGCTGGGCGTGGTCGTGGGGCGGTCGGTCACTGATTTCGGCAACGTGGCGCCCCAATATCAGGCGCGGATCCAGCAAATGTCGGCCGACATCATCGGGTGGGCCGAGGGCCTTGGCCTGCCGGTGACCGAGTTTTCGCTGCTCGAGTATGTCAACGCCGAGGCCCTGATCACCTTCTTGGGTGGGACGCTTGGGCAGCTGGCCCAGTTGCTGTCCAACGCGTTTCTCGTGTTGCTGGCGGTCATCTTCATTCTGTTCGAGGCGGCCGGATTTCGCGGCAAGCTTACGGCCGCTTTTGGCCACCGTGAGGGAAATCTGGAGCGGTTTGGCCAGATGACCGAGCAAATTCAGAAGTATCTGGCGATCAAGACCGTCGTGAGCCTGTCGACCGGGGTGCTCGCCGGCATCTGGGTCTGGGCGCTCGGCCTTGACTTCCCGTTGCTGTGGGGCCTGATCGCGTTCATGTTCAACTACATCCCGAGTCTCGGGTCGATCTTCGCCGCCATCGGCCCGGTGCTCCTGGCCACGGTGCAGTACGGTCCGGGGCGCGCGATCATCGTGGCCGTTGGCTACGTCGTGATCAACGTGGTGTTCGGCAACGTCATCGAGCCGATGTTGCTGGGGCGACGCCTTGGCTTGTCAACCCTGGTGGTCTTCCTGTCGTTGGTCTTCTGGGGATGGGTTTGGGGGCCGATGGGCATGCTGCTGTCCGTGCCGCTGACCATGGTGGTGAAGATCGCGCTCGAGAACACCGAAGACCTGCGGTGGGTCGCAGTGATGCTCGACGCGAATCCCAGCGGCGGGGCTCGGCCCCCTGCCGTCTCTAAGGGGACGCCCCGTCCGAAAACCTAGGTCTCCGACTTCGCCCGAAGTAGCCGTAGGACCGTCCGATGCTCGGAGTGGTTCGCCAGGGCCGCCACATACTCCGGCTGCGTGAACCCCAGTTCCTTGGCGATCTGGCCCGTCTGCGACTCCTCGATGCTGCTGATGGCCCCATCGGCGGCGGCTACCGCGAACAGACAATCGAGTAGCTCGAGACGCTGCGCCGCCGTCGCGACCTCCTGAAACTCCCGAGTCACCAGATAGTTTTCCGTGCCGCCGAGCAGCCGAGCCTGGCTCTTGGCGATCTCGACGACCAGCAGCGCCTGGGCCTCTGGCAGGTGTCCCAGTTTCTGGACGATCTCGCGCATGGCCTCGGTCTCATTCACGCAGATAGTCGAGTCGGCGTTCGCGACTCGGCTCAACACATATGCGAAAGCGGCCAGGAACCGTGCCTGGCGAGGCTCCAGGGCTTCCAGCTCGGAGACGATGCGTTTCACGGTGTCGGTGTCACCTTCGTGCGCGGACGGGGCCGACCCGCTGCCCACTCCCAGCATGTCCAGGATGCCCATGTGCTCTTCTCCTCCTGCTCACCGGGAGTCGCCCAGCGTGGTGATGAATGCGGCCGCGACCGTGCTCGGATCGATGCCATCCACATCGACGCGCAGATTCATCGACCGCATCGACTCTACGTCGATCATGCCCTCCAGTCGACCGAGGGCCGCCAGGACATCCGGCCAGTCCCGGGCCAGCCGTGCGCTGACCAGCACGACCGCGTCGTAGGGCGGGATCGCGCCACGGTCGTCTTCCAGCACTCGGAGGTCGTAGGCGACAATGCGGCCGTCCGTCGTGTAGGCACTGATCAGGTCCACCGCGCCTTCGGCGATCGCTTCGTACATCAAGGCGGCGTCCATGGTCCGCTGATTCGAGAGCGTGAGCCCATACGTGTCGCGAATGGCGACCCACTCCTGTCTGGAGAAGAATTCGAAGTCGCCGCCCATCGATAGCGTCGGGCCAAGCGGAACGAGATCGCTGATTCGGGTCAGCCCCATCGCCTCAGCCTGGATCGCGCGGACCGCCACGGCGTAGGCGTTCTCGAACCCGAGCGTGGCCGCCACGTGGATGTCATGCTCGTCGGCCAGAAAGGCGCGCACCTCCGCAAGGACCGTCTCGCGGTCACCCCCCACCGTGGTCCGTCCCATGAGATGGGCCCACACCGTCCCGGAGTAGTCGACGTAGATGTCGATATCCCCCGCCGCCAGGGCGTCGAACGCCACCGTCGAGCCGAGCGATTGCCTCTGAGCCGTGGGACGCCCGGTTTCGCGTTCGACCCATTGGTCCAACAGCGAGGCCAGGATGTACTGCTCGGTGAACCCCTTGGCGCCGATCATCACCGGGCGATCCGCGTTCGAGAACAGCGGTGCGGCCAGCGTCACCGCGGTGAAGACATAGAGTCCGACGGTGATGGTGGTCGCCACCCCGACCAGGCGTCGCCGCCGCGTGCGCAAGCCGACTTCCACCATCCGGACCAGCCCGTCGAGCACCATGGCGAGGCCGGCGGACGCCACGCAGCCCACCAGCACTGCGGCGTAGTTCCGGGTCTGCAAGCCGCTGAAGATGTAGTTCCCGAGGCTGGTCGCCCCGATCGGGGTCGACAGGGTCGCGATGCCGACGGTCCAGACCGTCGCGGTCCGCAGACCGGCGATGATGACCGGCAGCGCCAGCGGGAGTTCGACACGCCACAACCGCTGGCGGGGGGTCATGCCGACCCCGCGCGCCGCCTCCTGCAGCGCGGGGTCGACCCCGGCGATTCCGGTGACGGTATTGCGCAGAATGGGCAGCACGCCGTAGAGCGTGAGGCCGATGAAGGCCGGGAGAAAACCGATGCTCTGGAGCTGCATGGACGCCAGGAGCGGCACCATCACGGCCAGGAGCGCCAGACTCGGTATGGTTTGGATCACGCCGGCCAGCCCCAGCACCGGCTGTTCGAGCCAGCGCACCCGGGTCACGGCGACGCCAAGCGGCAAGCTCAACGCCGCGCTGCACAACAGGGCCAGCAACGTGAGCTGTACATGCGCGGTCAGATACTCGGGCAACAGCGCCAGCTGCGCACTCATCGTGAATCAGGTCCTGGTCCGTGGCTCAGGAGGGCGTCTACGAGACGCGCTTCCCTCCGCGGGGTGTCGAGGAGTTGCCGCACATAGTCGTCGGCCGGTTCGCGCAACAAGGTGCCCGGCGTACCGACTTGCACCAGGCGCCCGTGGTCCAGGACCGCGATACGGTCGCCCAGACGCAGCGCTTCCACCATGTCGTGGGTGACGAAGACCGCCGTCACCCCGAGGTCGCGACGAATGCGGATGAACGAGTCCTGGAGCCGTCCACGGGTCAGTGGGTCGAGCGCGCCGAAGGGTTCGTCCAGCAGCATGACCCGCGGTTTGGCGGCCAGCGCCCGCGCCACCCCCACGCGTTGCTGCTGGCCGCCCGAGAGCTCGGACGGGTCACGATCCCGCGTTGTCTCCGGGTCGAGCTCGACCAGCGCCAGCAACTCGTCCACCCGATGCCGAATGGCGTCCTCGGTCCAACCGAGCAGGGACGGTGTGATGCCGATGTTCTCGCCCACGGTCAGGTGTGGAAACAGACCCACCTGTTGGAAGGCGTAGCCCACGCGTCGGCGGAGCTCGTGGGTGTCGAGCTGCGAGACGTCCTCTCCATCGACCCGCACCGAGCCGGCCGACGGCTCGATCAGGCGGTTGATCATTTTCAGTGTCGTGGTCTTGCCACAGCCGGAGCCGCCGAGCAGGACGAGCAACTCCCCCTCGGTGACTTCGAGAGACAGGTCGGACACAGCGACCTGGTCGCCGTATCGCTTGGTCAGGTGTTGCAGCTCAATCATGCGGCGATTGGTCGCCGAGTGGTCATCGCCCGGCGTCGCGGGGAGCGGCGCAGATGGGAATCAGACGTGCGAGGGCGTGCGAGTCACCACCTCGAGCTGGTCGAACCAGTAGGCCTCGTCGTCTCGCCGGCAGACAAGGAACCGGCCGAGGTCCTCGTCGTGCTTGGCTTGGTGGTAGCGCAGATACATGTGCTCGTCATCGATACCCATGATCTCGATTTTTCCGGTTTCATGGGACATGCAGAGACGCGCGCGTCGGGCCAACCCCGACCCGAGGGTCAGGGCGCGTTGGAACGTCTGCCAGCCCTGGACGATCGGGATCTCGTAGGGTTCGTTGCCGGCGGTCGGGCGTCCCTGGAAGAGATAGTACGGAGGGCACCCGATATAGGACAACGTCGCATACATGTCGGCGAGCACGTAGGGATCGTCGTTGATCCCCTTGATCATCGGGCACTGATTCACGCAGATGACGCCGTTGCGAATACAGGTGTCGATACCCTGGATGGCGACATCGGTCAGCTCATGCGGATGATCGAAGTGGGCCATCAGATAGATACGCTGCGTCGGCGTGGAGTAAGTGCGAAAGGCGGCCTGGAGCTCAGGATCGTTGAGGACCCGATAGGGGTCGAACGCCGGCATCTTTGAGCCGAGCCGGATGATCTTGACGTGCGGAATCGCTCGGAGCGCCTCGAAAATCTCCACGAGCCGGCGAGTGCTCATCAAGAGCGGGTCGCCGCCGGTTAGCAACACGTTCGTCACTTCCGGGTGGTCGGCGATGTAGCGCAGTCCCTCGCTGACGTCGTTGGTGACTTCGTCGTTGTCATCCATGAACAGCCGCTTGCGAAAGCAGTAGCGGCAGTAGGCTCCACAGACTTCGTTGCAGAGCAGCAGCACGGTATCGGTATATTTGTGCTGGACCCCTTGCGCCACCGTCACCGATTCTTCGTTGCTGGCGTCCAGCGTGCCCCATTCGGCCAGTTCCTCCTCGCGAGGAATGATCAGCTGACGGATCGGGTCATCCGGATCGTCCCAGTCGATCAGGCCGAGGTAGTAGTCGTTGGCGCGAAACATATAGCGGGCCGCGACCGGCCCCAGGCGGTCCCGTTGTTCCGGGGTGAGCTGTTCGACCTGATCGAGTCGCCTGACGTATTTGACGCGTCGGGGGCCCGTCGTGGTCGGCCGCTGGCTGTTCTGATTCCCTGTGGGCATAGGCGCTCAAGAGTCCACCCAACACCGGTCGGACTCGACATTCATCGACACTCGGTATCAGGGGGACATCGCGAGATGCTCCCAACGCCGATGTGATGTGACCATCGACCGGTGGTCGCCCCCGACACGTTCGCCGTCGGTCAACCCCGGGGCGGACAAAGACCATACGCGGCGGATGGGCTGACTAGTATTGAGTACCAATCCGGGAGACGCAACCCCAGGGTGGGGCGTTCGGGCACGGGGCCGACGGTGGTGGGGGACCCGAGCCTGGGGTCAGGCTGGTCGCGCAAGAAGACGATGCTCCCGCGAGAACCCCAGCGTCATGGTTTGGCGGAGCCATGCGGCTTCAACCCTTTTCCCCTTCAATAGGTTAGACGGTTGCCGCGGTGCGCGAGTTCCGCAACCCCAGGCGGCAGGCGCACCGCGTCGGGTCGCGTGCCTACAACTCCAGCAGCAGTGGGTGCTCGAGCCGGGTGGCAATCCACCGCAGAAATCGCACGCCGTTCGCCCCGTCGATCAGACAATGGTCGCACGACAGGGAGAGCGGCAGAATGGGCCGCGGCTCGAACCGGTCGTTCACGTAGACCGGCGACGGCGCGGTTCGAGACAGTCCCAGAATGGCGACTTCCGGGTAGTTGACGATGGGCGTGAACGACGTCCCGCCGAGACCGCCCAGGTTCGTGATGGTGAAGGTGCCGCCTTCCAGATTCTGAGGCGTCGCCTTTCTCGTGCGCACTTTGTCGGCCAATATGGCGATCTCCGTCGACAGCGCCCCGAGGCTTTTCTGGTCCGCCTCCCGGATCACCGGCACCACGAGTCCCCGCTCAGAGTTCACCGCCACCCTGATGTTGATGTAGCCCTTGTAGATAATCTCGCTGCGTTCCGTGTCGAGCGAGGCGTTGAACTTGGGGAACGCCTTGAGCGCGGCGGCCACCACGGCCACGGCCAAGGCGGTGACCGTCAACGGCAGGTCGGGTGAGGTTTTCTTGACGGTCTTGCGGACCGCCTCGAACTCACTGACGTCCGTCCGATCGTGTTGGGTCACGTGTGCGACCGTCTGCCACGCCAGGCTCATTCGCCGAGCCACGGCGCGGCGCACCCGGGTCATCGGCTCACGTTCAACTGGACCCCAGTGCGAGAAATCGGGCAGCGCCGGGGTGGCCGTGGGCGCGCCTGGGGCGGCGGACCGGGTCAGCGCCTGCCGGGCGTGCGTCTTGACATCATCGATACTCACCCGACCTCCGGCGGCGGTTCCAGTGACCGTGTCGATGTCGACGCCGATTTCCCTGGCGAGCTTCCGCACAGATGGCGCGGCCAGAGCCCGGCGACGGCCGGTCTCGCGCCGGGGCCCCACGGGGACCGACCTCGGTCGCGCCGATGTGGCTGTGGGGGTGGACGCCGGCACCGCCGGGGAGGAGGCGGGCGGTGGGGCGGTCTCGGTCGTGGCCGCTGGAGCGGCTGACGTGGTCGGTGCCGGCGCGGCCTCGCCGTCCGTGGCCGTCAAGGACGGACCGAACCGCCGTGTCGATCTGTGCTTCGGATGGGCCCAGAGGCAACTGGGTCACGACCGTCCAGTGTGAGACCGGTTCACTCGGAGTCGGCCACTCAATCTCACAGACCGTGATCTCAACGCCATTCCCACGCCGTTCCGCACGGATGAACTCCTTGATCAATTCCTCATCATCCATTGCATCTCCTGTCTCCGGCGAAGCTTAGCGCGGGACCACAGTCGGTTCACCCAAGACCAAGGTTATACGCGAGTGAAGGTGTTGGGTCAGCTGAACAACACGGTCAACTCGCCAGCGCATGCACGGCCGTGGTGCGCTGAGTTGTTCGCGGACTGGCCGCAAACCGGCCACAAAGCGCCCAAACAAGAACAAGGGTTAGACCGAACAAGTCGATTCCACCCTGCTGGCATTGCTGTTATAATGCTCTCTGTTACACGCGCT
>JAPYUM010000072.1 GCA_029940535.1 Vicinamibacterales bacterium | reverse complement strand
GAGCAGTTGGATACCGTGGTGGGTGGAGCCGCGTACGTCAAGAAGAGTGCCCAAGGCGGAGGCCTGAGGATGGACAAGTCGAGTCCTAAGTCCCGGTTCACAGGGTGTGGTGTGCCCATGCCCGCGGACGATTGAGCAATATCGCTATTTACAACTTGCCCGAGGCACAGTTTCCATCACTGCCTCGAAGCCACGGACCCTGCCACTCCGCCCTCCTCCTGCCCACACGTGGGTCAAGGGGGAGGGCGGCCCTCCTCCACGTTGGATGTGAATCCAGAATTAGACGACCGGCACCGGTACTCCCCTGCGTGACGAGGCATAGACGCCGATCCTACCGCTGGCGCAGGCGGTTCAATACGGTACATACGGAGCACGCGCTCGGTGGCGACGGCGTCGAGCTCCATGTGGCAGCCGACGGGGAGGAAGGGGAAGCCGCGTTCGATGTGCTCGACGAGGCGCTTGCGGCCGCCTCCAAGGATGGCAGCGAAGCGGCGGTCGAACCGGAACTCCTTGCGGTGCTGGCCGACGAAGTCGAGCACGGTGCAGGCGGTCTTGCCGGGGCTCTTGCGAAGGCCGCGGCCGAGTTGCTGCAGGAAGAGGGTGGCGCTGTCGGTGGGGCGCAGAAAGAGGACCGTGTCGATCGTGGGCAGGTCCACGCCCTCGTTGAAGAGGTCAACGGAGAAGAGGACCTGGAGCTGGCCGGAGGCGAGGTCGCGCAGGGCGGACTCGCGTTCAGGCTTGGGGGTGTCGCCCCAGATGGCGGTGGCTCGGACGCCGGCTTCGCGGAAGACGCGGGCCATGAACTGGGCATGGGCGACGCTGACGCAGAAGCCCAGGCAGCGGATCGAGGAGAAGTCGTCGACGTGGTCGCGGAGTTGCGCCAGAACCAGGCGCGCGGCGGCGTCGTCGCCGGTGAGGACGTTGGTGAGGCCCTCGATGTCGTAGCCACGTCCGCGGCGCCAGGGAACTTGGCGCAGGTCGGTGTGATCGGCGATGCCGTAGTAATTGACCACAACCCGTACTTGCGAGGCTACGAACAGCGACTGGCGACCCTCGTGGCCAGCAGCCGGGAACATGGCATGCAGCCCGTTCTGGTGACGCAGCCGCTCCTGTACGGCACAGGCGTGGACCCAACGACCGGAGTCGATCTCGGTACGGTTCGGATTCGAGATTTAGGCGGAAGCACCGCGTGGCAGTTGATGGAGAGGTACAACGACATCACGAGACGACTCGGGCGTGTTGCGGATGTGCCGGTCATCGATCTGGCCGCGGACATGCCGAAGGACAGCCGGTACTACTACGATTGGATGCATTTCACTCCGGCTGGCTCCGAGATGGTCGCGAATGTCATCGCATCGCGCGTATGTCCTATCCTGCACGGTTGGTTCCCCGGTCACTCGACTGGCGACTGCCCGGCAATCGCCCCGCCAGAAACAGCCAATTAGCTAGACAGGTACCAGCGATACACTCCGCTTCGAGCATGACAAACTGGCCGACCGATTCGGGTGGGACGTGCTGATCCCTGCCATTAAGCGGCGGGTGCGATGTGCTGAGTGTGGGAGACGGACGAGCGGGTTGCCCGTGGGGATCAGATGGGGAAATAGGGCCTAGCCGTAGGTGACGAACAACGATGGCGGGCGGGATGCCCCGGCGGCCCACTTGGCAAGGTTATTCTGGTCGGTGTCCTAAGACCGGCTGATTCACTCCCCAAGCAACAGTGCCACCACGGCGTCGGTGTCGCTGAAGTCGGACAGGACGGCGTGGGCCTCGGTCTGACGTAGCGCGGCTTCCTCATAGTTACCGGTGGCCACCGCGATGGAACGGGCCCCGGCCGCCGTCGCGCACTGGACGTCGAGCGGGGTGTCGCCAATGACGACCACGTCGGCGGCGGCGCGTACCCGCACACCGTCACGCTCGGCTCGCTCGACCGCAATCGGAACCAGCGCGTCGCGCACGGGCGCGTCGTCCCCGTAGGCGCCAAAATGGAAGAAGTGCCACAGGTCGAAGTGCCGGAGCTTGATCTGCGCCGGTTCGGCGAAATTCCCGGTAACGAGGCCGCAGCGGATCTGGTCGAGGTGGCTGAGTCGTTCCAACAGGGCGGACACCCCGGGCATCAGACCCTTGCGAGGTCCCGGGAAGTGAATCTCGTCGGCGAACAGTTCGCAGTAGCGCCGATGGAACCGCGCACGGGCCTCGCCGTCCGCGGTCACGCCGGCCCGGGCGAGGGCGTCGGTCAGGATGAGGTCGTCAGTCATCCCGGCCACCGGAACATGGTCGAACCCGCGTGCTACCCCGAACAGGTCTTCGAACGCGCGGGTCAGCGCGCGGTAACCGGCCCGGCCAGAGAGCAGCAAGGTGCCATCGATGTCGAAGAGCAGGATCTTGGAAAACACCGGTGAGTGAAACTCTAGCAGGTCGCTGAAAAACGTCCGAGGGGGTTTCCTGGCAAGCCGTTCGTCTGGCTAGGCGCTAGAAGGAAGCAGGCAGGCGGCCTGTGACCCCGCTGAGCTGATGCCGCGACGTCCGCCCTTTGCGGGCGCCTCGCCAGGAAATCTAGACGCCGAGGTCGCGATTTACCTCGTCAACAATCTTGCCCGACGCGGACAGGGCATCCACGATGGCCCGCAACGCGAGGAAGTTGGCGACGACGGCCATGATGGCGAGGAGCGCGTGAAAACCGGACGGAATTACTCCGGTGTCGACGCCGCCGCCCATAATCGCGGTCAGCATGGTCAACCCCATCGCCATCGAGGCCAGTTTGAACACGGGACCGCGTAGGGCGGACACGCGGGCCACAGCGTCGGTCTCGAGCCCGCCCTCGATCACGGCGTCCTTGATGGCTTTGACCTTGCCGATGAGATAGAACATGGTCATCGAGTGTCCGAGCAGGGTGATGAGCGTGACAAAGATGGCGAGCGTGGCGTGGGCGAGCACGTCGTCGGGCACGGCCACCAGGTAGCCGAGCGCAAAGCTGACGACAAGACCGACAAGCGAGAGGATCGACGCGGTGATCAGCGCAGCGGACATGAGCAGTTGATCATATCAGCGACGCCTCCAGACATGGCTCAGCCCCCGTCGCCCGTGGTCGTGCGGTGGCTGCCGATCGTGCGCAAGCAACTGGGCGACCGGCGAGACCTGCTGGACCTGGCGATGGGGGCCGGTCGTCATGCCAAGCTTGCCGCGAAGTTGGGGTTCCGCGTGTTCGGCGTTGATCGCGACCTCTCTCGGGTTCGCCGGGCGAAAACGGGCATCTTGCGTCACGCGGCACTGTGGGTCGACGACCTGGAAATCATGCGGTTGCCGCCCCAGCGGTTCGATCTGATCATCTGCACGAACTACCTGCAGCGAACGATCTGGCCGGCGTTGCGCGCGGCCGTGCGACCCGGCGGATTCGTCATTTACGAGACGTTCACGGTCGGGCAACTCCTCCACGGCACCGGGCCACGCTCGCCGGACTATCTCCTGCGACCGCTCGAGTTGCATGACGTGTTTGCCGATTGGGAGCTGTGCCACGACGAGGAGCGTGCGAAACCGGCCGCGGTTGCACAGGTTGTTGCCCGAAAACCGGGGTAACCGGCCGGAGGCTGCTAGCCGGCTTCGGGGTCGGGTGCGGCGGCGCGGCTGGTAGGTTTGGTCTGACGGGCCACCAACGCACGATACTCGCGGATCAGCAGTTCGAGGTGCTCCCGCTCCTCGTCGGCGAACTCGAGAAAGATCCGCTTTCCCTCGGAGTCTTCGAACCGCTGGCCGTACCGCTTGAAGAACTGGTGGGATGCGCGCTCACAGCGGATGCCGATCATCAAGGCTTCACGGTCGTCGACGACATCGCCCAGTTCCTCGGCCCCGGAAGCGAACAACCCGTTGGCCGCCCCCTTGAAGAACAGAAACGTCGGATAAGACTCGAGGTCGGGGTCCTCCGTCAGCAGCTCCTGGTAGCGTGCCTCGAGCGTCCCCAGGTGGTCCGTCTCTTCGCCGGATAGACGCTTGAACACCTGGCGCGCCCGGGTATCCTGCACCAATTCCGCGCCGCGCAAATAGAAATCGAGACCGCTCCGCTCGGTGGCAATCGCCATGCGTAACGCGTCACGCGCGAACAGCAACTCCGTGGTGGCCCCGGTAGGGGTGTCTTGCCGTCCCGCTCGGCAGTCCTCGCAGGTCCCGTGGATTTGCAGCACGCTCTGGCGGGCCTGAAACCCACGAGCGGCTGCAATCTCTTCGAGCAGGACCTCGATATCGGAACTGAGAAATTCAGAGGAGCGGTTGCAGGACTCACAAATGAGGTGAAAATGCCGCGGGTGCCGGTAGGAGTGTTCGAAGCGGAAACGGCCTTCTCCGAAGTCGACCTTCCGAGCGATGCCGGCAGCGACCATCCATTGGAGGGTGCGATACACCGTCGCGCGACTGATTTTCTGGTCTTCCTGACCCATCAGGTCGACCAGATCGTCCGCGCTGAGGTGTCCGTCCTGGCCCAGGAAGACACTGACGATCAGCTCGCGCTTGGTGGAGCGCTTGCCACCGGGAGGGCGCAGACGTTCGAGGTAGGCGGATTGAGCGTCCATGCCACCAGGCCCCGGCTGGGATACGTCAGACGTCGAACGAGGAGCCGCACCCGCAGGTGGACTTGGCGTTCGGGTTCTTGATGGTGAATCCGCCACCGGTCAGGTTGTCGACGAAATCGACCTGGGCACCAGACAGATACCGCAAGCTGATCGGATCGACATACAAGCGCACGCCGTTCGACTCGAAGACCTGATCGGCCGCCGGGTCGCCGGCACCCTCTTCGATCATCAGGCCATACTGAAAACCGGAGCAGCCGCCCCCCTGCACGAACACCCGGAGACCAGCTTCCGACTTCTTCTCTTCCAACATGAGATCGGTGATCTTGCTTGCCGCGGTCTCGGTCACAGTGATGACTTCAGACATCTGATTACGATCTCCCCCGACTCCAGAACGGAGCCCTCCGTAAATTATATCGAGCGCGGTCGCCCGCCTCAAGCGGCCGCGGCTGGCTGTTCTACAATACACAGAGTACGCAATCTCCATTTGGACGAGACGCCAGACCCCACTCATGAGCACCCCTTCCGACCCGCTGCTCGATCGGGCCCAGGCCCGGTGGACCGATCTGGCCGCTTCCCGACCCGACCTTGGACCCGCCATCGCCATGCAGCGCTCGATGGTCACCCGGACCATCGACGCGGTGCGACGGCTGGGCGTGGCAGAAATTGCAGACATCACCTTGGAACCGGCCCTGGCGGCGACCAAGCTGCGTGCGGCGACGCCGGTGCTACGGGGCGAGGTACTCGCGCTCCCCGTCGAGTTCCTTGGCCCTTTGGTGCTCCAGGCCTGTGACGACCTTGCGACCGGGGGCGCGGGAGAGGTGGCGCGTCACGTGCGGGCCTGTCTCGACGCCGGCCGGATCGAGTTGAGCTCGCTGCTGGTCGCGTCATTCGATCGGGACCAGAACGCGATCCGCATGAAGGCGATGCACGAGAGCATCGCACCCGACGTGCTGTGGCTCGCGGCGGAGCTCGCGGTCGGACCGGCGGCTCACATCGCACAGCGGGCGGTATTCGCGCCAAAGGGCGGCGAACCGCACCCGGCTGTCACGGGCGCGCTCGCGGCCTGGCCCCACGGGTATTGCCCCGCGTGCGGCTCCTGGCCGGCATTTGGCGAAGCGCTTGAGGGAGCCGAGCGGCTCCGTTGCTCGTTCTGCGGCCTCGGCTGGCATCGCAACCGGCCGGGCTGCACCTATTGCGGCGCTGACGAGCTCACGGCGGCGAAGACGGACCCCGGCGAACCGCATCGGGCCGAGCTGTGCGGCGGCTGCGGCGCCTATCTGAAATGGCTGGTCCCGGCGGCTCCCACGCCGTTCGAGCTGCTCCCAGTTGAAGACCTCGCCTCCATGGGGCTCGATGTGCTGGCGGCCGAGCAGGGGTTCGGCCGGCCGTCGCTCCCGGATCTGGGCGACCCCGTCCGGTTGCCATGTGAGGGTACGACACCATGACCGCAGCTCGCAACCCGACGATGGCTCGACACGCGCTCATGCGAGCGCCTCTCGTCGCCGTGCTGGCGGGGCTGGTCCTGCTCGCAATATTGAGCCGGGCCGCCCCGGCGCGGGCGCAGGACCAGCCCCACGCCCGCCTGTTCCGGCCCGACGACATCGGCATTCTCGAGGCTCCTGACCGCGACATGTGGCAGCGGCCGGACGAGATCATGGACGTGTTGAACATCGCCGACGGGTCCGTGGTGGCCGATGTCGGCGCCGCCGCCGGCTGGTTCACCGTGCGACTCGCCCGACGGGTCGGTCCCAACGGACTCGTGTTCGCCGAAGACATCCAGCAGCCGATGCTCGATGCCATCGCGTATCGGGTCAGCCATGAGGGCTTGGACAATGTGGTCAACGTGCTGGGCACAGCCGAAGATCCGAGACTGCCGGCTGATCTCGACGCCGTCTTGATTGTCGACGTGTATGCCGAGGTGGAGGACCCGGTCTCGTTGCTCACGAATGTGGCGGCGGCCCTCAAGCCCCAAGGGCGGCTGGGCATTGTCGACTTCACGCGGGACGGTGGCGGCCCGGGACCGGAGATGGAACGCCGCGTCGAAGCGGAGAAAGTCATCCGTGACGCCGAGGCGGCTGGGTTGAGTCTCCTGTCTCAGGAAACATTCCTGACCTACCAGTTTCTGCTCGTGTTCGGCCTCGAACCAGACGCCGCGCGGCGGGTCCAGCCCGAACGCTGACGGGATACCGGGCTGTTGTCGTCCATACCGAGCGCGCTCACGATCGCCGGCAGCGACTCCGGCGGCGGCGCGGGTATCCAAGCCGACCTGAAGACGTTCGCCGCGCATGACGTGCACGGCGTGTGCGCCGTGACCGCGGTGACGGCCCAAAATACCGTCGGCGTCACGACCCTCGCATCGATGAGCGCTCTCCTCGTCGCGACCCAGATCGATACCGTCATGGACGACTTCGACGTCGTGACCATCAAGACCGGCATGCTCGCAACACGCGCCATCGTGGCCACCGTGTGCGACCGGCTTGACGCGCGTCCGGATATCCCCCTGGTGGTCGATCCGGTACTGGTCTCCACCAGCGGGGACCGGCTACTGGAGGAAGACGCCCTCTCGATCGTGCGCGCCCGCCTGTTGCCGCGCGCCTGTCTGGTCACCCCGAATCGGCGGGAAGCAGAGGTCTTGACCGGCCAGCACATCGCGACGCCGCAGCAGGCGGTTGAGGCTGTCGCGCGTCTACGGGAGATGGGCGTTGGGGCCGTCGTGCTCACCGGCGGTGATGCACCCGGCCCAGACGCCGTCGACCTGTTCGACGACGGCGCCACTCTCGAAGAGCTGCGCGGCCCCAAACTGCAGAGCCGCGCCACCCATGGCACCGGATGCACCTTCGCGGCCGCCATCACCGCGCATCTGGCGCAGGGCGCGTCCCTCAACCACGCGGTGGCTTCGGCGAAACGCTATGTCGAGGGGGGCATCAGACATGCCCACCCACTGGGTCGCGGGCACGGGCCGCTCAATCATTTCTGGAGCAAATGAACGACAATAGAATAGTCATGCCGACGGCGTCGTATGCGGTCACGACCGACACGTTGAACCTCGAAGCGCTCATTGAGGCGGTCACGAGCACCCCACCGGACACGGCCGTCGCCGCGGTCGGCCCCGGTGGCATCACCTCATTCGTCGGGGTCGTGCGAAACGAAAACGCCGGCCGACGCGTGTTGCACCTGGAATATGAAGGATACGAGCCGCTGGTGCTTCGAGCATTCGAGCGGATCGGGACGGAGGCGGCTGATCGATGGGACGTGCGTGTGGCGTTGCATCACCGATTGGGCACCTTACAGATCGGTGAAGCGAGCGTCATGATCGCCGCGGCTTCTCCCCATCGCGCCGATGCCTTCGCCGCCTGCCGCTACATCATCGAGCGGGTGAAGCAGATCGTGCCAATCTGGAAGCACGAGTTCTTCGAAGGAGGCGACGTCTGGATCGAAGGGGCGACGGCGGACCCTGACGACGACACCGCGCGCCAGGACGCGATTCGGGTGGCTGGTGGGTGAGCCGGTGAGCACCATGCATGTGAATGTCCGGCTGTTCGCCAGACTAAAGGACATCGCGGGCACCGGGGAGCTGGCACGGCAGGCGCCGCCCGGCGCCACGGCGCGGACGGTGTGGGACACGCTCGTGAACGAGTTTGCCCAGCTACGAGACTACGAAGCTTCGATCTCGGTCGCCGTCAACGAGGAGTATTCACGGATGGACGTCGCGATCGCCGATGGCGACGAGATCGCGTTTCTGCCGCCCGTCTCCGGCGGCTAGACGCAACGGCGCGCGATAATGCGCGCCCCGCGGCCACGGAGTGGGGCACTCAGGGGTCCCCGCGGAGCGGCCGCGTGGGGTTCGGAGCACAGCCCCGACTGAAGAAGGCGCGCGATAATGCGCGCCCCGCGGCCACGGAGTGGGGCACTCAGGGGTCCCCGCGTAGTGGCCGCGTGGGGTTCGGGGCGCAGCCCCGACTAAGTAACGACTAACCATGTTCGACAAGCTGCAAAACATCGACACCCGATACGACGAGCTGATGGCGCTTGTGAGCGACCCCTCAGTGCAGGCCGATCAAAACCGGTATCGTGAGCACTCGAAGGCGCTCTCCGACATCCAGCCGATCGTGGACAAATTCCGCAAATACAAAGTGGTGGTCAACGAGATCGCCCAGGCCCAGGAGCTCGCCGACGGCAACGACGCCGAGATGCGGGAACTCGCCGAACAGGAGCTGGCCTCGCTGAGCGAGACCCGTGACGCGCTGCTGGCCGACATCAAGATTCTGATGGTACCGAAAGACCCGAATGACGAGAAAAACGTCATGCTGGAAATTCGGGCCGGGACCGGCGGGGACGAAGCGGGGCTCTTCGCCGGCGATTTGTTCCGGATGTACGCCCGTTTCGCGGAACGACAAGGATGGAAGGTGGATGTCATGTCCACCAGTGAAACCGGCGTCGGTTCCATCAAGGAAGTCATCGCGCTGATAGAAGGTCGACAGGTGTACAGCCAACTGAAATACGAGAGCGGCGTCCATCGGGTGCAGCGGGTACCGGCCACCGAGGCCAGCGGCCGTATTCATAC
Source organism: Vicinamibacterales bacterium (assembly GCA_029940535.1). Taxonomy (GTDB): domain Bacteria; phylum Acidobacteriota; class Vicinamibacteria; order Vicinamibacterales; family UBA8438; genus UBA8438. The sequence continues at coordinate 12,185 of JAPYUM010000072.1, read as the reverse complement.
CTCGACGGCAACCGTTGCCGTTCTCCCCGAAGCTGAAGAGGTCGACATCGCGATCGAAGACAAGGACCTGCGAGTCGATACCTTCTGCTCGAGCGGACCCGGTGGCCAGAGCGTCAACACGACCTACTCCGCCGTGCGTATCACGCACCTGCCCAGCGGTCTGGTGGTCTCTCAGCAGGACGAGAAGTCGCAGATCAAGAACAAGGCGAAGGCGATGAAGGTGCTGCGCGCCAGACTCTATGAATTGGAGATGCAGCGACAGCACGACGAGATCGCCCAGGACCGCAAGAGCCAGGTGGGTACCGGTGAGCGGTCAGAAAAAATTCGAACCTACAACTTTCCACAAAACCGGATCACCGACCATCGAATCGGGTTCACTACCCACCGCCTGACGGAGATGCTCAATGGCGACCTGACCGAGATGGGCGAGACGCTCACCGCCCACTTTCAGGCTGAGCTGCTCAAGGAGGTCGAGCCGGTCCCGGGCGCTTGATGCCGACGTCCGAACCGCACATGGCGACACTCCAGGACTGGGTGTCGGCCGCCTGTCACCGGCTGAGGGCCGCCGGCATCGACGGGCGGGACGCCTCGTTCGATGTGGAAGTCCTGGCGCGGCACGCGCTCGGATGGACGCGCGCGCAATGGTTGTCGCGGCTGCGAGACCAGGTGCCGGACACGGCCGGTGGGCTCGACGCCCTGGTCCGCCCGCTGATCGACCGACGAAGTCGGCGGGAGCCAGTGGCTCTGATCACCGGCGTCCGAGAGTTCTGGGGCCTGGACATGGTCGTCACCCCCGATGTGCTCGTCCCCCGTCCGGAGACCGAGCTACTCGTAGAGATAGCGCTGGCCAGGCTGGCAGACCCCAAGAGACCGTGGGTGATCGCCGACGTTGGCACCGGCTCCGGATGTTTGGCGGTGGCCCTCGCCACAGAGCTGGTGCACGCCCGTGTGGTGGCCACCGACATTTCGCCGGAGGCGCTGGCAGTGGCCCTGGGCAACGCGGCCCGGCACGGAGTGAGCGACCGGGTCGCGTTCCACGAAACACGGTTCCTCGACGAGGCGCCGGGTCCCTACGACCTGATTGTCTCGAACCCGCCCTACATACCGGACACCGACCTCGCGGCGTTGGCGCCCGAGGTGGCACGACACGAGCCGCGGTTGGCTCTGAGCGGGGGCAGAGATGGACTGGACCCGGCCCGCGCACTCCTGCCCGCCGCCTCCGCTCGTTTACGTGAGGGTGCCTGGATCGTGATGGAGATCGGTGTGGGTCAAAGCCAGTCGGTCCGCGACATCGCCAATGGCGCGGCTCTAGAGGTCGTAGAAATTCGTCCTGACCTGCAGGGCGTCCCGAGAGCGGTAGTGATGCGGCGTGGCGCCGGACCCTCCTAGTGCCGCGCGCCGGTGATAGACTCGGCGCTCGCAGAACCGAGGAGACCGCGCTCATGGCCGACGATTGTCTGTTTTGCAAGATTGCCAGCGGGGACGTGCCGGCGACGATCGTGCACGAGGACGATCAGGTACTGGCGTTCGAAGACATCTCTGCGCAGGCGCCGTTCCATGTATTGATCATCCCCCGCCGGCACGTCTCCACGTTGAACGATCTACAGGATGGCGACGAGACCCTCGTCGGCACGCTTGTCGCCACCGCCGCGAAAATCGCGAAGGAACATGGACACGCGCAGGATGGCTACCGCACCGTGTTCAACTGCAATCGTGGCGCCGGACAGACCGTGTTCCACATACACCTGCACCTGCTGGCGGGCCGCAACATGACCTGGCCCCCCGGCTAGGTTTTCGGGCGGGGCATCCCACCTGGCGGTGTTGCTTCCTCGGTCACAGGCCGCCTGCCTGCTCCCTCGTCGCGCCTAGCCAGCTGGGCGCCGCGCTCCGAAAACCGCCCGTGCGCTACAGCAGTTTGGTGCTACTTGGCGCAGGCCTTCAGGCCGGCGATCGCACGGCTGAAGCCGTGCGCCACAATTAGAAATGAGATCTGTGGCCCGGTCGGGCGTTTTGGACACCGTGCTAAGTCTGACGCGACGCCACGACGGATGGGAGTTCGTTCAAGCTCGTGATGACCGCCACGTCGTGCGCTTCGGGCCGCGCCTGACCCGACCGGTCCAGTAGGACGGCCTGCATGCCCAGGTCACGAGCGCCGGCCACATCATGGCTGAGGCTGTCGCCGACCATCATGGCGTCGGCGGCGGCCACGTCCAACTCGCGTAGTGCCGCCTCGAAGATGCTGGGGTGCGGTTTCATGTAACCGTGGTTCGAAGAGGAGACCGCGCCGGCAATCAACGCGTCGAGGTCGAAATGGCTCTGGAAGGCATCGAGACACCGGTGGGTGTTGGAGATCAGTCCGAGCCGTAGCCCGCTGGCATGGAGCTGTCGCAGCGCCGGCTTGACGTCGGCATACAACGAGAAGTGGCGACAGACAGCCCACTCGTCGTAGATTTCCTGCGCGCACGCTTCGAGCCCCTCTCCCTGCCCACCCATCTCCTCGATGACCCGGCGACCGAAGCTGACAAACATCTCCGCGCGATACGTGGCGTCCTCGTCGACCTCGAGTTCGCGAGAGGCCGCCGCGACCGCGTCGTCGAACCGGGCGATATCCACCGCCAGTCCGTGCCGCTGACAAAACGTCCGGTAGCCTTCGGCATCGAAGGTGGGACCCGGATGAATCAGGGTGAAGTCGACGTCGAAGAAAACCGCCTTGGTGGTGGTCACGACCCCTCCTAGGGACCGGCGATGACGATCGCGGTCTGTTCAGGGCGCAGAGTCTGCCGCGCCGCGTCGGCCACCGCCTCGACACTCACCGCGTCAACCAGACCCGGCAGCGCACGGTCGTGGTCGAGCCCCAACCCGAACTGTTCCGTCGTCTGGAGAAATCTGGCGATACCGGCGTTGGTCTCGAGCGACCGCGGAATGGAGCCAACCAGATACCGCTTGGCGTTGCTCACTTCGTCGTCGGTGGCACCGTCCCGCGCCATGTCAGCCACTTCCGTCTCGATCGAGTCCAACGCCCGGTCAACATTGTCGGCATTGACCCCGGCGCGGACAAGCAGCGGCCCGGCGATGTGGCCCGCCTCGAACATGCTGCCGGCACAGTAGGCCATCCCCTGCCGCTCGCGGATGCTCCGCCCCAAGCGTCCGCCGATACCGTACTGACCTAGCACGTTGTTCATGACCCAGTAGGCGTAGAACGTCCCCTTGAAGTTCATGTGCTCGACCCAGTGCGACACCCCGGTCTGCCCGGGGCGTTCGTCTTTCGACCCCACCCGGTACCAGCACCACACCGACACCAGCGGGGCCGTAGGCATCTCCACCATCCGCACCTGTAGGCCGTTGTCGAGCACGCCTCTCGGGGTAGGGGAAAGAGGCCGTCGTGTGGGGAAGCCGGGGTGGACACGGTAGGGATTATACGTGGCGTCGCTGGACGCAGCCTCTCGGTAGAGGACGGGTCATCACCGGCCTTGGTCGTCGATTGCGTGCGGCTCTGGCAGAGTCGAACTCACAGACGACGCCACTGCTCGCCCCCGTTTCCGTCGCGCTGCTGGTGGTCCGGGTCGTGGTGTCGAACCGTGGTCGGCGGCGCGCGCGGCTCAAGCGGTTCCGGTCGGAGTGGGGACGGGGCTCGACGCAGGAACGCGACTTCGCCGCGATCGCGCTGTATCACCGGACCATGCAGACCGGGGAGACAGCGAGCGGTCTGGACGAGCGGACAGCGACGGACCTCGATCTCGATGCGGTGTTCGAGATACTGGACCACACCGAAACCACCGTCGGGCAGCAGTTGCTCTATCAGCGGTTACGCTCGTCGTTCACCCGCAACGAACTCTCGGCGTTCGAGGCAGCCAACCTCATGCTGCTGCTCGATGTGAGCGTGTTGTACTTCGCCGCAAAAGAGATCCGGGCGCATGGCCCGGCGCTGCTCCGGACGAACATGTCCGGCAAGTCCACGTTTCTGCGCACCCTCGGTGTGAACGCCGTGCTGGCGCAGACGCTCAACACCTGCCTGGCGTCCGCCTACGAAGCGCCGGTCTTCACGATTCGCAGCGTGATCGGGAGGGGCGACGATCTGGTCTCTGGCATCAGCTACTACAAGGATGAGGTGGAAGCAGTCCTGGCGATCGTCCGCCTCTGTGAAGACCACCGGCCCAGCTCTTCCTGTTCGATGAGCTGTTCCGGGGCATCAGCACGACCGAACGGATCGCCGCGGCGGAAGCGGTGCTGAGGGAACTGCTCGAGCAACCGGAGCAGCCCAACCAGGTGGCATCCAGTCGCCGCGTCGTGGTGGCCGCGACCCACGACCGCGAACTGGTCCGGCTGCTGGATCGGCACTACGCCGCCTATCACTTCACCGATACCGTCGGCTCCGGCGGGCTGTCGTTCGAATATCGTCTGCGCGAAGGACCCGCCGTCTCGCGGAACGCTGTGGCGCTGCTCGAAGCCTGCGGCGCGCCCGCGCGCGACAGGCTGAGCTCGACGGAGCCGGCACGCAATAGGCGCTACAATGGGTGTTTTGACGCCGCACGGCGTGTTGCCCAATGCCTGACTGGAAAACAACGCTCAATCTGCCACGCACCGCCTTTCCGATGAAGGCGAACCTCCAGAGTGCGGAGCCGGCCATCATCGCGCGCTGGACCGAGATGGGGCTGTACGAGCGCATCCGCGAACTGCGGGCAGGCGCCAAGCCGTTCGTCCTGCACGACGGACCGCCGTACGTCAACGGCCCGATCCATATCGGCCATGCACTGAACAAGGTTTTGAAGGACATCATCGTCAAGTCGAAGACGATGGCCGGCTTCGATGCGCCCTATGTGCCTGGGTTCGACTGCCACGGCTTGCCGATCGAGCTACAGGTAGAAAAGAAGCTCGGCAAGAAGAAGCGTGAGATGAGCGTGGCCGACTTTCGGCGCGCCTGTGCGGAGTATGCGGCGAAGTTCGTGGCCCTGCAGACGGCCGACTTCCGGCGTCTCGGCGTATTGGGCGATTGGGACCGCCCCTATCTCACGATGACGCCAGGCTATCAGGCCGCCATCGTTCGGGTGCTGGGACGGTTCGTCGAGCAGGGCACGGTGTACAAGGGCAAGAAGCCGGTCCACTGGTGTCTGCGGTGCCGGACCGCGCTCGCGGAAGCCGAGGTCGAGTACGCGGACCACACGTCCCCGTCAATCTACGTCGAATTCCAGCTCCGAGCGGAGAGCGTGCCGCAACTGGTCGAACGAGCCCCAGTGGTGGGCGACCGCCCGGTGTCGGTGCTCATCTGGACGACGACACCCTGGACGATTCCCTCGAACCTGGCGGTCGCGTTTCAACCGGGTTTCGATTACGGGGTCTATGACGTCGATGGCACCGCGGTCATCGTGGCCGAACCGCTGGCGAGTACCGTCGCCGCCGCCGTCGGTCGTGACTTCAGCCAGAGGCTGGCCAGCCTGAAGGGACGCGATTTGGAGGGGCTACGGTTCAGGCACCCGCTGTACGACCGCGATTCGGTCGGGGTGCTGGCAGACTATGTGACCCTGGAACAGGGCACCGGGGCGGTCCATACCGCGCCGGGGCATGGCGCCGACGACTACGCCACCGGAATGCGATACGGGCTCGACGTGTATGCCCCCATTGGGCCCTCCGGCCGGTTCGATGACGATGTGGGCATCGTGGGCGGCGAAAAAGTCTTCGACGCGAATCCGAAGGTAGAGGCGGCCCTCGCCGCCGCCGGTCGGCTCTGGCACCGCGAGACGGTCGAGCATTCCTACCCGCACTGCTGGCGGTGTCATCACCCGGTAATTTTTCTGGCCACCTGGCAGTGGTTCATCGCGATGGACACCGACGACCTCCGGGGTCGGGCGCTAGCGGCGATCAAGCAGGTGGAGTGGTTCCCCCCCTGGGGCGAGGAACGCATCCACAACATGCTCGCCAACCGGCCGGACTGGTGCATCTCACGTCAGCGGGCATGGGGCGTGCCGATTCCGGCCGTCTACTGCACCGGGTGCCGCGAAGCGATCTTGACGACCGAGTTGGTCAACCGCGCGGCCACCGTGTTCGCAGAATACGGCGCCGATGCCTGGTATGAGCGCGACCTTGACGAGTTTCTCCCCGCCGATCTTCGGTGTCCGGAGTGCGACGGCACCGAGTTCGAGCGAGAGCGCGACATCCTGGACGTGTGGTTCGACTCCGGGTCGAGTCACGAAGCGATCCTCGACGACCATCCGGAGCTGGGCTGGCCCTACACCGTCTATCTGGAAGGGAGCGACCAGTATCGCGGGTGGTTCCATAGTTCGCTGCTCATTGGACTGGGCACCCGCAACGCCGCGCCCTACCGCCAGGTCATCACCAATGGATTCGTGGTGGACAAGGCCGGGCGCAAGATGTCGAAATCGGTCGGCAACACGGTCGAGCCGCAAGCGATCATCAACCAAAGCGGCGCGGACGTGCTCCGGCTGTGGGTCGCCATGGTCGATTATCGTGAGGAGGTACGGATCGGCTCAGAGATTCTCGCCCGGGTTATCGAGGCCTACCGAAAAATCCGCAACACGCTCCGGATTCTGGTGGCGAATCTGTACGACTTCGATCCGACCACGGACGCCATGCCGCTCGGGGCACTCCAGGACGTCGACCGCTACGCGTTGGCCCGTTACGCCGAAGTAGCGACCCGCGTGCTACGGGGATACGACCGCTACGAATTCCAGTCTTCTGTGCACGCGCTGAACAACTATCTGACCGTGGACCTCAGCGCGTTCTATGTGGACATCTCAAAGGACCGGCTGTATACGTTCGGTCCGGGGTCGGACGCTCGCCGGGCGGCCCAGACCGTCATGCACACGATCGTAGACGGCCTGACCCGTCTGATTGCGCCGATCTTGCCGATGACCGCCGACGAGCTCTGGCGGAGCCTGCCGGGCGCCGACGCCGACAGTGTGCATCTGGCCGATTTCCCGACCGGGCTGGAGTCACTCGTCGACCCGGAGCTGATCGACCGGTGGGACCGGCTGCTCCGTGTGCGCGACGCCGTCAACAGCGAACTGGAGACATTGCGCCAGGACAAGGTGGTCGGCACGTCACTGGAGGCTGTCGTACATCTGACCGCGAACGGCGAGTTGGCGACGCTGCTCGAGCGTTACGAGAAAGAGCTGCCGACGCTCTTCATCACGTCGGCGGTGACCCTGACGAGGGGGACACCACCTGAGGTAGATGACGACACGCTCTTCCAGTATCAGGACTCTGAGGGATCCGCTCGGATCGAGGTAGGTCGACCGGAGGCGGCCAAGTGTCCTCGCTGCTGGCGCTGGGTATGTCCTGAAACGACTGACAGCCGTGACAGCCAGAACACGGAAGTCTGTGCCCGCTGTGCCGATGCCCTGGCCGACGCAGTCAGTCCGGTCGCCTGACCTCGACGCCGCTGATGACCGCCGAGCCCGACAGCGCGAACGTGTTGCCACCGACGATCGAGGTCGAGGATGGGCCCGGCCTCATGACCCGCCGCGTAATGGTGACGATCAGCGTCGCCATCCTGGCGCTCGATCAGCTGACCAAGCAGATGGTCCGGACCTCCATCACGTTGTACGATTCGATGGAAGTGATACCGGGTTGGCTGAACCTCGTGCACGTTCGCAATACTGGCGCCGCATTTGGATTTCTGAATTCGGCCAACCTCGCGAACAAGCAGTTGCTCATGACCGGTATCGCGGTGGTGGCGCTGGCGGCGATCCTTGCCTACGCCTGGCAGGTCGGTCCGCGTGAGACACTGACCCGAGCTGGCCTGGCCCTGATTCTGGGTGGCGCGGCCGGGAATCTCATCGACCGCGCGTCGGTGGGCTACGTGGTTGATTTTGTCGATGTGTATTGGCGGACGCACCATTTTTGGGCGTTCAATGTGGCCGACTCAGCCATCACGGTGGGGGCCGGCCTCCTGATTCTTGACATGCTCGTAGTGACCCGCGCCGATGTATCCACTGCTATTTGAACTCGGTCCCGTCAGCATCTACAGCTACGGCGTGCTGCTGGCCACGGCCTACATCGTGGGGCTCCAGTTCGCGTTGCGACGGGCCGATCGCGCCGGCCTGAATGGGCAGCGCGTGATGGACCTGGGCATCTTTGTCATTATCAGCGCGCTGGTCGGCGCCAAGCTGATGCTGTTTCTCCTGGACATCGACCGGTTCACGAGCGACCCAGCTCAGCTGATGGTCCTGCTGAAATCGGGTGGCGTCTTCTACGGCGGGCTGTTACTGGCCGTGCCGGTCGCCTGGTGGTACATCCGGCGGCACGGTCTCCCCTTGTGGACGACCTGCGACCTGTTTGCCCCCGGCATCGCGCTGGGTCACGGCATCGGCCGCATGGGGTGCCTGTTGGCCGGTTGCTGCTACGGTAGCCCGACCGACGTGCCATGGGCCATCACCTTCACCAGCACGCTGGCCGCCGCCAACGTCGGCACCCCACTCGAGATCGCGTTGCATCCAACGCAAATCTACGAAGCGGTCGCCGAGCTGCTGGTGCTGGCCGCGCTGCTGTTGGGTGAGCGCCGATGGCGGCGGTTCCCGGGCCGCACCTTCTGGACCTATCTGCTGCTGTATCCGACGGCTCGGATCATCATCGAGTTCTATCGTGGCGACCCGCGGGGCATGCTGTTCGACACCATTTCGACCTCGCAGGTCCTCTCCGGTTTGATCGTGCCGGTCAGTATCGTCATGCTGATTCTGCTGGGCCGGAAAGCGCCGGAGGGCGACGCCACGTCCCGACGCCGCCAGAAGCGAGCCGCGTGACACGATACCTGGCTCGGCTGCGTCCCGATGTCAATGCCTCCCGGTGACGCGGCCGAGGACACGCTTCGGCTCGACGTCACCGACGAGTACGACGGGGCCCGGCTCGACCACTACATCACGGCGGTGCTGCCGGAGCGCTCGCGCTCTCAGATTCAGCGGCTGATTCGCACCGACCATGTGCGCCTGAACCGGAAGTCGGTACGGGCCAGCCATGCCGTCCACCCCGGCGACGTCGTCGAGTTCGAGATCCCCGCCGCCGCACCCGCCACACCGGCGGCCGAAGCGCTGCCCCTGACCATTCTTCATGACGACGCGGATCTGGTCGTCGTGAACAAACCGGCCGGCATGGTGGTGCATCCGGCCGCTGGACACGAGAGCGGCACGCTGGTCAACGCGCTACTGCATCACGTCACCGGCCTGAGCGGCATCGGTGGCGAGCAACGCCCCGGAATTGTCCACCGATTGGATCGCGGCACGTCCGGCGCGATGGTCGTGGCGAAGCACGACGCGGCCCATGCGGAACTCTCCCGACAGTTCGCCGACCGCGAAGTTGAAAAGGAGTATGTCGCGCTGGTCTGGGGTCTGTTGAACACCGGACGACGCATTGATGCCCCGCTTGGCCGAGACCCGTCCAATCGGCAGAAAATGTCGACGCGCGCACGACGGGCTCGGACGGCAGTCACCCGGGTCACCGGCACGGAACGATTTCGAGGGCTCACCCTCGCCACCATCGCCATCGCAACCGGACGTCAACACCAGATTCGGGTGCACCTCAACAGCATCGGCCACCCCGTGGTCGGCGACGCCGTCTACGGCGGGCTCCGCCGACATCTAGCCGCTGACCACCGTGCGCTCGCGACGCTGGAGCGCCCCTTCCTGCATGCCTATCGGCTGGCGTTCGCGCATCCGCGAGACGGTCGTCGGGTCGAGTTCCGCGCCGACGTGCCAGACGACCTCCAGCTGGTGCTGGACGACCTGAGAACCCGGCGCGACAAGGACGACTGACCACGTCGGCGAGGGAACTGCATGAGCGAGCGAACCATCAGCCGCGACACGGTCTTTGAGGGCAGGGTCTTCACCGTCGAGTCAGACCGCGTACGTCTCCCCCACGGCCCTGAGGCGGTCATGGACGTGATTCGCCACCCCGCGTCCGTCGTGCTCCTGCCGATGCCCGACCCGGAACACATCTTTCTGGTACGCCAATACCGCTATGCGATCGACGGCTGGATGTGGGAACTCCCGGCCGGCAGTGTCGACCCCGGTGAGACACCAGAAGAGGCCGCCACGCGCGAGTGTCACGAGGAAATCGGGCACATTCCCGCGCAGCTCAACCGCCTCGGCGCCTTCTACCCAACGCCCGGCTACTGCGACGAACTGATGGTGTTCTTCAAACTCACCGGCCTGAGGGTCCCGGACCACACCGCGGAACCGGACGAGGACGAAGATATCGAAACGAAGGTATTCTCACTCGCCGAAGCGCACCAACTCGTTCAGAGCGGCGGGGCCCCGGATATGAAGACCGCACTGGGGTTGACCCTGCTCTAAGGTTACCTGGCGATGGTTCTGTCAACTTGAGCGCGGACCTGACACAGCAACTGTATGCCGAGGGCACTGTCAAGTTCAGGCAGTAGATGACAAGGTCGCCCGATGAACCAGCCGACCAGCTATCGTGGGTACCGCTTCCCCTCGGAAATCATCAGTCACGCGGTCTGGCTCTATTTCCGTTTCGGCTTGAGTTTCCGCGACGTCGAAGATCTGCTCGCCGAACGTGGCGTGACCGTGACATACGAGACCATTCGGCAGTGGTGTCTGACGTTCGGGCTCGAGTATGCGCGGCGGCGCAGAGGCCGCCTGGGCGACACCTGGTATCTGGACGAGGTTTTCGTCAACATCCAAGGGCGGCAGCAGTATCTCTGGCGCGCGGTGGACGAGGACGGCGACGTGATCGACCTCCTGGTGCAGTCGCGGCGGAATCGTCGGGCGGCGGAGCGCTTCTTCCGGACATTGCTGAAGGGACAAGGGCACACACCGCGCCGACTGATCACGGACAAGCTCGGCAGCTACTCGGCGGCCCATCGCACCGCGATGCCGTCCGTGGTGCACTGCGCGGACCAATACGCGAACAATCGCGCCGAAGTCTCCCACCAACCGACGCGCCAGCGCGAGCGCCAGATGCGGCGTTTCAAGTCGGCCGCCCACGCGCAGCGGTTCCTGTCCGTGCACGGCTTGGTGCACAACCCCTTTCGAGTCGGCCGCCATTTGCTACGGGCCGTCCACCACAGGTTGTTACGAGAGCAGGCGTTTCAGGTCTGGAATGCGGTGAGCTGCGCTTCCTGAACGACTGCCGTCGCTCGGTTTCGAGGTGGCAAACTGGGTTGATTTCATCAAGTTGACAGCACCCTCCTAATGCTAGATCCTCCCGTTTTCCCGATGTGTATAAAAACAATCTTGATACCAGTTTTCATCGGCCGTCGGACTTGTTCTTGAGGGTTTCATCAACCACTTCTGGATGATCACTCTTCATTAAGTCCTGAAGTAGGTATCTAGATCGATAAAATCGATTTGTGTTTAATTTATGAATACAATTCTCGATTGAGATTATTCTGTAATGGTAGCACAACAGAAGGCCAGTGTTTATATCCGACTCCCTCAAATTCTTATAGAAAGGATTTAGCTCACCCGGTTTGTTCTCTAGTCCGTCACGAATCTGCGCCGTATCTCCCAAGTGGTTATGTGGGTGGTGATCTTTACCAGGCATCGACGAGACACAACTAAAAAACTGTGGTTTAAAGATCGACTTAATTTCAATAGAATCGTATCGACATCTAAACTTATGTATCTCATTAGGATGTCTTTTATCGTGATTCCATCTATGAGTTATTTCTTTCAGAATACTTTTGGGATTCTTTTCCAATAAATTACAGGACATCATTACCCAAGGAACCTTTATGCAGTGAGCACCCTTGAAAGTCGTTTCCAATTCATCTCGGATAGTTTTATTGAGGTTTTTCTTTGTAACTATATACTCATCGACATCCACATATATCACCCACTCATACTTGTCTCTAAGTTTTTCAATCCAATTTGAGAAATAATTGTCTTTTGTAATATTGTTCTCAAAGAATATGTTTATGTCTTTTCTATCTAGTAATTCTTCATAGATAGATTTATCATCAGAGTCATCGTCGATTATATTAATTTCATCAACGCCCTGGCTCAAGTAATAGTCACAAAAATCTCGAATAAAATACTCATCCTTACAGCGAGTAATCAATCCCAAGAATCTTTTATTTTTCTCGAAATTCATATCCTTCCAAACCCTTTAATGCCAGATACATAACACTTTCCCGTAGCCAATGGCGTAAAGTCTTCGTCTGTCGCGGGAAGGCGGCGCGGGTCGCGGCACGGGTCGGATAATGGGTCTTCTGT
>JAPYUM010000071.1 GCA_029940535.1 Vicinamibacterales bacterium | reverse complement strand
CGGGCACGGTGTCAGCCGTAGCGCCGTCCCTCAAGCCGATGCTCGGTACCCACACTGTGGTGGTGCCCCTACAAAACGGCGTCGAAGCAACGTCTCATCTGATGGCGGCGCTCGGGTCGAAACCGGTCATCGGCGGCCTGTGTCGAATTGTCGCCTCTGTTACGAGCCCGGGGCGGATCACCCACGCCGGAATCGAACCAACGGTCATCGTGGGCGAGCTGGACGGCTCGACCAGCGAACGTGTGGGCCTGCTGCGCGACCTCTTGTCGGAGGCCGGGGTAGCAGTAGAGGTTGCGGACGACATCCAGGCCGCGCTCTGGGAGAAGTTCTTGCTGATCGCTCCGTGGGGCGGGCTGGGCGGCCTCACCCGGGTGACCCTGGACGTGCTCTGCGGCACGCCCGAGACGCGTCGGCTACTCGCGCAATCGATGGGAGAAGTGGCCGCGGTGGCCGCGGCTCATGGGGTCAGACTCGTACCGGACATTGTCGACAGGACCATGCGGTTCCTCGCCCAAGTGCCGGCCGGCGGTACCGCCTCGATGCAACGGGACATCATGGAACGTCGACCGTCTGAGTTGGAGGCACAGGTCGGTGCGATTGTCCGCCTGGGACGCGACAAGAGCGTTGACACCCCGATCAACACACTTGTCTACGAGTGTCTGTTGGCCGGTGAGCGAATCGCGCGGGGCGAAGCCTGAGAATCCGCTTCTAGCGGCCGGCCGCCAGTTCATCCGCGCGAGACCCGGTCAGCATGTTCGCCATCCCGTAGTTGCCTTCGTGACAGGCGAACTCGTAGATGGGGCCATCCGTGCGTGCCATCGGCAGCGACCCGCTCCAGGGTCTGGTCCAGGTCTTCAGGTCGGTCACGGTGAACTCGTAGTCGAGGGTCTCGGCATCGACACGGGTGAAGCGCTCGACCACCTGCACGGCATCACTGAGCTCACCCCGTGACAATGAGTGCTCTGGACGGTTCCAGCGCCTGATGAACGGACTCCGCAGGTTGACGGTTTCCACCACCAGTGTCTCGCCCTCCCAGTGTCCACGCGAGCTCCCGGCCCACTGGCGAACGTGAGGGGCAAGATGCGGGCGACCGTCCAGGGGGATAACCCGCAGATCGTGGATGTGCTCCTGGAGGATCACGATGAAATCGCGGTTCTGAAAGAACTGATAGTTGTTGTTGTAGCCGGTGGGAAACGACGGGATGCCCCGGTACCAGAGACACCGCTCACTCAGTCCCATTTCCTCCGGGCCGTTGGCCGGCGCCCGCCCATCCTTCACATCGGACAGTCTGCGGTATTCGGTCGAGGTGCGAAGAGCGACCGCCTCGTCGGTCAGGTCGGGCAGTCGCCCAGTCGGTGGATCCATGATCAGCGACGTGCGCCTGGTCGGCACCACCCGGGTGCCCTGTTCCGTCCAGAAACTGTTGTAGGCCCCCACGTTGCCGCCCACCGGCAGCGGCTCGGTGCGCACGTCACTCGGGGCATTCTGGCGCGCGACTCCGGCCACCGCCTGTTGCTCGAGCGCCGCCGCTTCCTCCGGACTCAGGAATTCCTGGTCGCCGAGATTGGCGGGACGTTCAAGCGGGGTGATGGTGAAGTTGTTCCAGATTCCCTGGAGATCCGGGTCGCCCCACGGCGTGCGAGCCGCGCCTTGCCCGACCTCAGTCCCGGTCCGGGCCTGACCCGTGGCCGATGTCGGCGCCAGGAGCAAGACCGGGATCACGGCCAGCAGGACCGTCTCCGCGCCCGTCATCCGCGCCGCCATTCCGAGACACAGCCCGTTCATCATCACTCTCCTGACTGGCGTGCGTCACCACACCTGCGGACGAACACAGTATAACTGGCCGACGATTCGACGGTGCCCCGTACCAACGCGCCCCGCAGATGAGACCATAACAGTCCGTGCCGATCCCGCCGAACGGCCAGTAGGAGCGACATGCCCCCACCCAAGATCACCACCCTCGCCGAGATGGCCGCACGTGTCCCGGACGGCGCCTCGCTCGCGCTGGGAGGAAGCTTCCTTCACCGCGGGCCCTTTGCCTTCGTGCGCGAGCTGATTCGACAACGGAAGACGGACCTCGAGATCATCAAGCAATCGCCAGGCTATGACCTCGACATCCTGTGCCGTGCGGGTTGTGTAGCCAAGGCACGTGCCGGCATCGTAGCGATGGAGGGCAACTTCGGATTGGCCCCCTGGTATCGTCGGGCGGTCGAGCGCAAACAGATCGTGCTGGAAGAACACGCGTGCATGACGCTCACGGCGGGCCTCCGCGCCGCGGCCTTCGGGGTGCCGTTTCAACCGGTAGGTGGGGTCCACGGCTCGGACCTCCCGTCGCTCAACGCGTGGGCAGCGGTGAAAGACCCCTATGGATCAGGCCAAGAGGTCTGGGTCATTCCCGCGATCCAACCGGACATCGCCGTCATCCATGTGAACGACGCGAACGAGCTGGGCGATGCCCGGGTCTATGGCACATACAATTGGGACCGCATCATGAGCCGGGCGGCGAAACAGGTCTTCATTGTCGCAGAGACCCTCGCGCCGGTGCGGTCGTTCACCGACCGCCCAGAACTGACCCTGATTCCGAGCTTCATGGTGCAGGCAGTGGCCGTCGTGCCGCACGGGGCTTGGCCCGGGTCCTGTTGGCCGCTCTACGAGGTCGACTATCCCGCCGTCGAGGCATACATGGACATGGACCGCGAGCTGAGTCTGCACATGGCTCACGCGCCGGAGCGACAGGAGCGAGTGGATGCCTGACCACTGGTCGGGCTTTTCCTATCTGGTCACGAACCTGGCGCGCTTCATTCGGCCGGACGAGGTGACCTTCAGCGGCGTGAATTCGACCCCACCCATGCTGGCCTGTCTGCTCGCGAAACGTGCCTACGACTTCGACTTCGTCTACTTGAACGTGGCCGGCGGGGTGCAACCCGCGCCGTCGACGATTCCGATCTCCAGTTCCGATCCGGTGCTGTCGGAGGGGTCCACCGCCATCTTCGCAAACGAGGACTTCTACGACCTGTGCACGCGGGGTGGCATGGACCTCTGTTTCCTTGGCGCCGCACAGGTGGACGGGCGTGGTCGCACGAATGTCTCGGTGATTGGCGACTGGCACAACCCGAAAGTGCGCCTCCCCGGCGGCGGCGGCGGCGCGGTGATGCTGCCAACGGCGCAACGGGCGGTGACGTGGCGGACCGAGCATTCGACGCGGACGCTGGTCGAGACGCTGGACTTCGTGACCGCCGCCGGCGGACTCGCCGGTGTCGTCACTCCGGTCGCCGTGTTCGTGAAACGTGAGGAACGGCTGGCGCTCCAATCGTGGCACCCGGACGCGTCACTCGATGAGGTGCGTCAGCGCACCGGGTTCGATTTCGTCGCAACCGGCGCGGCCACGACGCCGCGCCCCAGTGTCGACGAGGTTGCCGCCCTCCAGGCGCTCGACCCCGACGGACAGTTCGAGCGCGACGCGCACATTGCGCTACGGTAGGCCCGCTCAGGAGCGAGTAGCTGTCGATGCTCTCCACCGTGTCCTCGCTGAGTCAGATGCTACGCGACGCGATGGCCCGCCATGGCCGGGAAGGTCGCACGGCGTTGTGGGGCCGCTCTGGTCCGATTTCCTACGAGCAACTGACGGTCCGGATCGATGCCTATGCCGGGGCGCACCGCGACCTCGCGCTCGGCGAACCAGTCGGCATCCTCGCATCGCGTTCGGCCGAGTCGATCGCGCTCTTCTTCGGCATCATGCAGGCTGGTGGGTGCCCCAGCTTCCTGGAGCCTGGTCTTGACGCCGACGCCATCCGCTCACGAATGGACACCGGCGGCATGCGGCGCGTCCTGGTGGAGGGTGAGGCCGAAGCCCTGGCCACCGATCTGCGGGACCAGGAGACGGATGTGCGGCGGCTTGCGGATCTCGGACTGACAGCGGCGCCGTCGAAGAGCCCCGGCCGTCACTCACCGCCGTTGACGGCCACCTCGCCCGCCATGCAGCTCTTCACCTCCGGCAGCACGGGGCCACCGAAGCGCGTGCAACTCACGCACGGCAATCTGATGTGCCACGCCACCGGTATCATCGCCCGCACAACGCTCACACCGACCGACCGGCTCCTGCATGTGATGCCGCTTCATCACACCAACGGCGTCAACAACCAGCTCATTGCGCCGTTGATCGCCGGGGCGTCGATTGCGCTCGTCGAACGGTTCCAGGCCGACGCGATCGAAGATCAGATTGGTGAGTATCGCGCAACTTACATGACCGGCGTCCCGACCATGTACTCGCGAACATTGCCGCACCTCCACGACCGCGACGCGCGCCGCTCCCTGCGATTCCTACGCTGCGGCTCGGCGCCGATCACCGTTGGTCTGCACCGGCAGATCGAAGAGGCGTTCGGGGTGCCGCTGGTCGTTTCCTACGGCTTGTCGGAAGCGACCTGTACCTCCACGATGAATCCGCCGGGCGCGCGCCGTCTCGGCAGTGTCGGGACGGCGCTTCCGGATCAGGACGTTCGGCTGTTCAAGGCCGCCACGCTCGAACCGGTGCCGCCCGGCGAGGAAGGCGAAGTCTGCATCAGCGGTCCGTGCGTGATGAGCAGCTCTGTCGAACCGCTCTCGGAACAGTCGGTTCGCGACGGATGGTTGCGTACGGGAGACCTGGGCCGATTCGACGCGGACGACTATCTTTTTATCACCGGTCGGATCAAGGACGTGATTATCCGCGGCGGCGAGAATCTGTCGCCACTGCTCATCGAAGACGCGGTGAGTCGACACCCGGCGGTGCGGTTCTGCTGTGTGGTGGGCGGGCCGCACCCCGACTTGGGTGAGGTACCGGTGGCGTTCGTCGTCCTGCGCGACGGTCAGACCCTCCACCCCGCGGATCTGGTCCCCTTCGTCGCGCAGCGTCTGCCACGGATCTACCGGCCCGACATTCGCCTCGTCGCGACCCTCCCCGAAACGTCGATGGGGAAGATCGACCGCCGGGCCGTGCGCGACACACTCCTGACAGACTGACTCGGGGCGATGGGTGAGACGACGGTCAGGCGACCTACCGCACGGACACCGCGGAGGGATGCCACCGGCTCATGACCTGCGAGAAACGGGCTTCACCTCCCGCAAACGCAGCGGTGATTCGTTCGAGATCCCTACCAACTCGCCGAGCCGTGAGACGACCTCCGCCATCGTGGGCGGTGCCTGTGGATGCCGCGGGGCCGACACCGCGCGTCGGGTCGGGTCGGTCGTCGTTGGCAACAGGTCTTCCACGCGGTCGAGCCACGTATCCAGGTCGAGTGCCCCTCCCCGGCCGGCCCCCGATCAGCCACGCCCGCCTGCGTCGCACTGGGGGATGACGGTATTGGCTCCGCATCGGTGGTCGGGTCCACCTCAAACGCTGCCTCGACCCCGGCCAACCAGTGGTCGTCTGGCGTCTGGTCGAACCGCAATGGCTCCTCCGGACGCGAACCGGTCGGCCCGGGCGCAGGGCGGCCAGGGCGAACGAACGCGGACCGCGCCCCTCGACTGGCCGCTTCGCTGCCGCCCTCCGCGTCGTGATCCGATTCGGCTGACGGTTTCGTCAACGCGGCCGACAGCGACGGGAGCAACCCGCGCCATGCGTAGTTACAGTGCCGGCACCGATACCAGCTCCCGCCAACGGAACGAATGCGCTCGTGCTGGTCACGCCGACCGCAGCACGCACAGGTCGTAGCCACGACCACGATCAACGCAACCATCGTGCCGAGGACGGACCCGAGGCGGGAACCAGCGAACTCACACGCTGGCCTTCAGTTATTGACATGCAGCAAGGCCCCGGGCAGGACACGAACGTCCACGGGATACGAGTCTGTTGACAAATTTTGCACCCGAAACTGCGTATCTGGTCCGTGGGTTCAGACCGACCACAGTTTCCGACGGTCCAGGTCCCGCCGAACGCGGTGTCAACGCCGTTCGTCCGCGAGTTGTTCCAGGTAGGCTTGTTCGAGACGCTCGACTGCGGCAAGAAACCCGTCCGGATCGACGAAGGTCGCCGGGCTGTAGGCCTGTCCCGCCTCATACTTGTCGTGCAATGCATACTGGGAACCGTGGGCCGAAACCCAGACGTCGACACCCATCGCTTTCTGCTTGCGAAACGTCGCCGCGAAATCGTCCGAGACGCCGGGATAGGTGGGGTCGACGACGAGCTGTTTCCCCGGGTTGATGGTGCCCATGTTCGCGATGGCCACGTTGTAGTCGCGACCGCCTTCTCGCACCACCATGGTGTAGCTGGAACTGCCCGCGGTGTGCCCGGGGGTCTCCATGACGGCCAACCGAATATCACCCAGCTCGACCAGATCTCCCTCCCTGATGATCTTGTCGACCGACACAGGAGTGAACGACTCCCGGCCGCCGAAGTGCGGGTCACTGAATCCTCCGTCCTCCAGGACCGGCGCATCCGCCTCCGTCGCCCACATTTGGGCCCCGGTGATCTCCTTGATTTCAGCCAGTGCGGCGGTGTGATCCCAGTGAGACTGCATTTGGAGCAGGATCTCCACATCTTCCAGACGGAATCCGAGCGACTCGATGTTGTCGCGAATGAGCGAAGTGGAATCGTCCAGCCCGGTGTTGATCAGAATATGCCCGTCGTCCGACGTGATCAGAAAGACCGCCAGGTCGTAGGTCCCGACCGCATACAGGTTGCCGATGACGCGGTGCCCGGGGAACGGCCGGGTCCAGGCTGGATTCTGGGCGGCCAACGACACGGCGGTCACCAGGACGAGACCCCAAACGACGACAAGACACCTCAGGTGACGTTGCATGGCACATCCATTCTCTGTAGGAACTACTGCAGTTCGAACACCAGTTCTCCACCGGCCATCAGATCGGCGTACGCGATCGAGAGGCCGTCCACCTGGCGACCGTTCAACCTGACCCGCGCCACCCGATGTTGGCGCGCGGCGTCGCCTTCGGTCCGGATCACGAACGTCCCGCCGTTCTCGAGCTGAATGACCGCCTCACGCACCAGCGGACTCCCGAGCGTGAACTGCCCGTCACCGGGCGCCATCTGATACAGCCCCAGGCTGCTCAACACGAACCACGCTGACAACTGTCCACAATCGTCGTTCCCGCTGAGGCCGTCGGCGCCGGGGCCATACAGCGTGTCCATGATCTGCCGCACCCGGTCCTGCGTCTTGTGGGGCTTGCCGATGTAGTTGTAGAGGTACGCGATGTGGTGCGACGGTTCGTTCCCGTGCGCGTACTGCCCGATCAAACCGGAGATATCCAGCGACCGCTCGCCCGCGACGTCCGAGTCGAGCGAAAACAGGCGGTCCAACTTCTGTTCGAACGCGTCTGGCCCGCCAAACAGATCGACCAGACCGGGCACATCGTGCGGCACAAACCAGGAGTACTGCCACGCGTTCCCCTCCGTGTAGCCGTTCACGCGGTGCTCGCTGTCCAACGGGTCGAAGTCGGGCATCCAGCGACCGGTGGTGTCTCGAGGACGCATGAACCGCGTCTCTCGGTCAAAGACGTTGCGATACGAGTCACCGCGCCGCGAGAAATAGTGGTAATCCTCCGACTTGCCGAGATACGACGCGAGCTGGGCGACGACCCAATCGTCGTAGGCGTACTCGAGGGTCTTTGACACCGATTCGGGGTCGGTGTCGGACGGTATGTAGCCGAAGCGCTTGTAGGCTCCCAGCCCCCGATCGTCCTGCATGGCGCTGTGTCGGACCGCGTCGTACGCCGCCGCCGGATCGACCGCGATACCTTTGAGCACCGCGTCGACGATGACCGGCGCGGCCGGATACCCGATCATCGTATTCGTGTCGTTGCCCCACAGCTCCCAGAGAGGCAACGATCCGCCGATTCGATAGTGTCCCAACAACGTCTTGACCAGATCCGCGGTCAAATCCCGATGCGTGATCGTAAGCAGCGGGTGGAGCGCGCGAAACGTATCCCAGAGCGAAAAAACGGTGTAGTTGGTGAAATCCTCAGCCACATGCCGCCGGCCATCGATGCCTCGATACCCCCGGTCCACGTCCATGAACGTGTTGGGAGCAATCATCGAGTGATACAGCGCGGTGTAGAACACTGTCATGCGTTCGCGCTGTTCACCATCGCTCCCCGCCATCTCCACCGCGATCTTGTTCAGCTCCGTGTTCCAGCGCGCTCTCGCCTCACGATGTACGCGGTCGAAGTCCCAGTGGTCGACCTCCGCCAGCAGATTGAGTCGCGCCGCCTCCACGCTGACGGCCGAAATACCCACTTTGACGAGTATCTGGCGCCCCTGCCGACGCTGACCGAAGTAGAACAGCCCGCGCAGGTCTCGTCCGGTCCGCCTCTGGCGCGAGCGTCGCGCGAGATCGATCACCTCGTACGTAAACGGCTGGGAGAACTCCGCATAGAAAAAGACCGGTTGCTCCTGCGCCCATCCCCGACTGACGCGATAGCCTTGCACTTCCGTGGGACTGACCACCTCGATCGCCCCATCGCTCTCGGCCTCATCCCGGCGATGCGCGAGATCCAGCACTATCCGGGCCTCCCCCGCCTCGGGGAACGTATAGCGGTGCAGGCCGACTCGCGTCGTGGCTGTGAGTTCGGCCAGCACGTCGTAGTCCTGCAGTCGTACGCGATAGTAGCCGGGCGACGCCGCTTCCTCGGTCTTCAAGAACCTGGAGCGATAGCCACCGTCGGGTTGTCCTCGTAGGCCAGGGTTCAGATGCGTGTCGTCGACTGTGGGCATCAACAGGACGTCGCCGTAGTCGCTGATGCCGGTCCCGCTGAGGTGGGTGTGACTGAACCCGATGATGTCGCGATCGGAGTCGTGATACCCGGAGGCGGCATCCCAGCCCTGCGTCCGGGTGTCCGGCGAAAGCTGCACCATGCCGAACGGCACGGTGGCGCCCGGAAACGTGTGGCCGTGTCCGGCCGTGCCCACGAACGGGTTCACGAATCGAGCAAAGTCCTCATCGGCCCAGACCACTGGCGCCGAGGCGAGAACGAGCGCCAGCGTGAGGGATCTGACCAACGATCTGGAGGAGGAACGGGTCGCCACGGGCTGCTACGCCGCGCCTACAGAACCTGCGCCTGCCGCATGACGGCTTCGCACTTCGGGCGTATTTCGGAGGCGACCGCGAACGGGTCGCCTCGCACCCATTCTGACCGGAACAGCTCGACCGACAGGGCGCCGTCGTACTCCTTCTCGGCCAGCTTCTGGAGAATGCGTACGACAGGGGCAATGCCGTCGCCGGGAATCAGCCGTGAGTCGTTGTTGATCAGTTCCCGAGGAGTGTCGAGCAGGTCTTGAAAGTGCGCGTGCGCGAGCTCGCCGGGCTCCAGCAGGTCGAGATCTTCGAACTTGCTGAGCCCGGACCAGAAGTGAAAGAAATCGAGCATTGGCCGCACGTTCGGGTGCCCAGCGGCGCGAATCATTTGGAGCGATGACGTCAACGTGGCCAGGTGCGTCGATGTGCGGATGAACTCGATCATCGCCGTCAGGCCCGAGTCCGCGGCGATCACGCCCGCTTCGCGAATGGCGGCGGGTGTGGCCGCGAAGTCGTCGGCCGTGAGAGGCCGGCTGGTGATGGACGGCGAGTAGACCTTCTGGAGGCCCAGCTCCGCCATCTGGTCGCAGCCCCGCTTCCAGGCCTCGAGAGAATCGGCCCGGGCTGGTCCAGGGAGCCAGATGTCCGGCAGCACGACCGCGGCGGACACCGGCGTCAGACCGAGATCCCCGAGGAGACGTCGGGCTGTCGGCAGAGTCTCGCTCTCCAGGAACGCGGAGAGTTGCGGGGCGCCGAGCTCCACATACTGGATGCCGGCCCTCGCCCAGCCCTCCATGGAGGCGCGAAAACCGGCCGCTCTGGTCGTGTTCTGGTGCATCGCCAGCAGCATCTTGCCAGACGCGGCGGACTGGGCATTGACGGCACGAGCCAGCGTGGCCGCTACGGGGGTCAGAAGCAGCGATCGTCTACTGAGCATGGCGCCTACTATAGCCTCAACACGGGTCTCGCGGGTACGCGATCCAGTGGGACGTCCTCAGGAATCACCTGGCCCACGGCCGCTACTGGGTGACCGTGGACCACCCAGTCGACTACGGCTGCAGGAGCCGCGCCAGGGTGTGCCGGTAGGCGTTCACCGGCGGATCCTTCTTCTTCTCGGCCTTCTTCTTCTCGGCCTTCTTCTTCTCGGCCTTGGCGTCCAGCATGTTGTACGACTCAGGGAGCACGTCCACCGCCTCCACGCGATAGCGGGTGGCCAAGATCTCGGTGACGGTGGAGAGTTCGGTGTTGTACGGGGACCGGTCGCGATTCAGGCTGTAGACCCTGGCACAACCCGCGTCGGCGAGCATGTTGACGTGGGTCGTCACCTGTTCGTTGGTCATTTCCTGGAACGACGCGACGTTGACGGCCAGGTCGGGCGTCGGGACCTGGAGGTCGCGGGCCGCGAAGGCAGGAACAAAGACGAAATCCGGCGCGTCGGGACCGGTGAACCAGGCCTCCGGCGACGTCTCGCCGTAGATAGCGGCGGTGCTGTCTGGAAACACGGCCTTGAGATAGACGATCGAGAATAACAGGGTCGGCGGCAGATCCACGATGACGTAGGTCGTGTTGGGAAAGAGCGTCTTGAATTGGTACGCCAGCCCGCCCCAGCCCGCTCCGATCTCGACCACGGTGACCCTGCGGTCGACCTCCCGCAACTCGCTGAGCACCTGGCAGCGGTCGAGGGCGATCAAACACTCATAAAATTTGAGGGTGTCAATGTTGACGAGGTCACCATCTAACCGGTGCCCGAACCCGGCGAGCCGCGGGGACTCGGGCACAAACAAACCACTGGGGTCGAGGTCGCGGAGGCGCTGAAGCTTGGCGGCGAACCGGGGCGCCTCGACCGCATGATGACCGCGATATTCATACGATGTGACGCCGGTGATGTGATACGTGTGCTCCCGGAGTTTCGCCACGACCAGCGGCGAGGCGTCGAAGAGATAGTCGAATCCGGCAATCTCCTCACGCCAGTAGTCGCTGTAGCCATACTTGGTCCCCTCATCGAGCATCCCCAGCACGAGATCCCGCGAGCGTTCGTAGTACGCGTAGATTGGTTCGACGCTCGCCCGGCGGATCGAGGACCGAATAGCGGTACCGATCGGCTCTGACGGCGCGACTGGGGTGGGTGGCTCGGGCTCCACCGGCGGACGGGCCGGAACCGGGAGTTTGGCGAATTCCTGATCGAGCGCGGCGCTGATCTGCGCGGCGGTCTGCCGTCCCGCCAGGCCCTCTATCGCCACGGCCGTGACTTCACCAGCTTGCGCCCCGAGGCCGCGGGGACGCGCGAACCGACGTCGACAGTCTGCGCGTGCTTCTCGGCGACGGTCGATACCTGACTGTAGCTTCCCAACCGTGATCGCGAGGCGTTTCACGCTGCTGGCCACATGGATCCCTTTCGACGCCACCATTCGTTGGAAATGAGTGGTGTCGACCTGGGTGGGTCGATACTCGCTCGCCAGAAGCGCAATACACGGAACGTCGAACACGAGCGCATCAACCATGCCCGTGGTGTTGATACCGACCGCCGCCACGGCGTGATGCAAAGCGTCCCGGAAATCGTGCAAGCCCGCGGTGGTATCCGGTAACCCGACTGCTCGCGGCCACACGGCCACTCCGCCTCGGTCCAGACGCCGCACCGCGTTGAGGTTCGCCGGGTGCGGTCGGAAGACCAGTTGTGTCGTGCGGGTCTGACGGTCCTGACTGTGGCGCAGCGCGGTCAACACCGTCAGGACAAGCCGCGACTCATCCCGGGCGATGTTACCGGATGACCCGAGGTACAGCAGATATGGCCGCCGCGGGTCTAGCCCCATACGCGTACAGGTCTCAAATCGCGACCGTATCGGGGTGAAATCGAACCATTTGTCAAAAAACGGCGACCCGGCTACTACGACGTTCTCCAGGGGGATGCCGTGGTAGCGGCGAGCATCCTTCGCGTGTCCGTCGTGCCACGTCAGCAGAAGGTCCGGCGGGACGTGCAGCAACCCCTTCGTCGTCAGATTGTCCCAACTCAGTACCGGAATGGCGCAGGGAATGCCGAGCGAGCGGGCTCCTTTGACGTACTCGACCTCTTCCGAGTATCGCAGGTTGGCCGGCGAGACGATGACGCAATCGGGCGCCAACGTGCGCAAGGCCGCGACGATGCCGGGGTCGGCCGGTGCTACTTTCTCGATGAGGGCCATCGACCACCGCACCACACTTCGACCAAGCACCCAACTCCCGAACGATCGCCCTCGCCATGTCCACTTGATCAGACTCCGACACCACGAGGGCAAATAGAGCCGCCAACGCTTCTGGTAGAATGCGAATTCTGGTGGCCGCGCACAGTAACTCCCGAACGATCGAATTTCTCTGGTCGCAAACAGGATCGTGCGCCAGATTCCGATCGGGCGCTGTCTCGACGTGCCGACCGAGACCTGGTGCCCCGCGGTCTGCCAGGCGCGAAACGCGCGGTCGTCGATCCGTTCTTTGTGGTTCCAGTAGGGATCGAACTGCAGATGGACGTCATGGCCTCGCCGCACGAGGTGGTTCAGCGTCGTTTCGTGGTACGAAAAGTGGGACGCGGTGCGCATGACGAACAAGATTTTCAAGCTCATGCCTCATTTCAACAACGTCCGGTGCAAGAGGGCGGTGGGTAGGAGCCGTGGCACATCTCACGCTCACCCACGGCCGGTCGGCCGTGGCTCTGGTGAGGCGTGAAGACGGGACTTCACCATCCGTGCCAAGAATGTCATTCGGGCTGCCGGTCTACAACGGTGGGGCGCTGCTGCGAGAGTCACTCGAGAGCATCCTGGCCCAAACCACAACCGATTTCGAACCGATCATATCGGACAATGTGTCGACGGGACGCGATCCCGTCGATTATCTCTTCGAGGCGGACGCAGGTCATCCGAGGCGCAGCGCACGCTCAAGAGGCTGAGTGGATTCCCAGGTAAGGGCGCATGTCTGCAGCTGCTAATACCGAAGAAGCGACGGCGAGCGAACGCGACGCTGTTCGTGTCGTCTTGGGCATGCCGCTGTACAACAACGTAAAGTTTCTTGCCGAGGCCATCAAGTCGATCCGGGCGCAAACGTATTCAGGATTCGTCGTGGTCATGCTCGACGATTGCTCCACAGACAAGACCGAAATCATAGCGGGTCGCTGGGTGAAGCGCGATAATCGGTTCAGCTATGTGAGAAGCAACAAGCGGCTTGGCATGGCAGCAGCGTGGCGACGAGTCTACGAACTGGCCCGCATCCGGGCACCGGGGGCTCAGTATTTCGCCTGGGTGAGCGATCACGACCGGTGGGATCCCGAATGGCTCGCGACGCTACTATCAGTGCTCGATGGCGACAGGGCCTTGGTGCTTGCGTATCCGAGGACCGTCAAGGTCACCCCTCGTGGCACACGGCGGGGCACGGTCGATCCAGCGTCTTTCGCAACGGTCGGGATCTCCGACCCCGTGGCCAGATGGGACTACACCTGTCAGAGACTGATGGGCGCCGGCAACATGATCTACGGACTGTTCCGCATCGACGTTCTCAGAAAGGTCGGTGTGTTTCGAGGTGTGCTGTTGCCGGACCGGTTACTCATGGTGGAGCTCGCGTTGCTCGGGCAGATTCGACAGGTTGATCGAGTGCTCTGGTACCGGCGCTACCTCGCCCTCTCTACGCTGAGGCGCCAACGAGGGGCGCTGTTTGGCCCACGACGGGCGCCCTGGTGGGCCTACCTGCCATGGTGGTTCGTGCATGCCGTAGCGATCTGGAGGAACTATGTCGGCGAATCCAGCGACGAATTGCGGCTGTCGAAGCGCCAGATACTAGGGATGTCTGCACGGTATGCCCGGAGTCAGATTCAGGTCGTGTGGCGTAAGAGGATGCTGAAGATACGGACTGCTTTCATCGGTCGTCGTCCGCGATTTCCTGGACGTTCATGAGGCCGGCGCGGCGTTCGTGGCTCTCTTGACCTGCCGGGGGGGCTCGACCTTCATGACAGCTCACGCCACGGGCCGCGTGTGCTCTGGCAGAGTAGAATATTGTCACCATACGAGGACACGAAACCGTCACACCCCCCAGACCCCGGATGACCCGCAGCAGGGCGGGATCCGTCGGTCACCTCCCCTCACTGACGCTCGCTTGATCACGCGCGTCAGCAGCGTGGAGTCGCTACAGTAAATGCTGAATCAGGTTGTCTCAAAGTCGTTGACACGACCCGGGCTGCCGAGCCCGCCGCATGCGCTCGAAGGAACGAGCTTCGGGCCAGTACTCGAAGATCCGGGGCGGCAGTGGAAGTCGGCGGCGTTCTCGGAATCCAAGCGTGAGGGCTTTCACGGCCGCACCCTACGCGAGAAGCGCTACCGGTACACGGAATGGACGCCGCTGCCGGGGGCCGATGGTGAGACGCTGCGGGAACTCTACGACCTCGAGGAAGACCCCCTTCGAATACAACAATCTTGCGGCAAACGTGACACACAACGCTATTCTGCAACTGTCCCGCCGCCCTCGAGGCCGGGTGGCGGGCCCATGAACACGAGAAGTAGCGCTTGCTCGACGCAACCGTCGTGACCGAAAAACCATCATCGACAACGTGGACACCACCTCCCCCGCAAGTGCAGGATCGCTCATCCCCACCGGCACAGCGCCCGGTCTTCGGGTGGTCACGGTGACCATCGACGTGGGTCAGGGCCTGGCCCAACATCGTCTCATTGACTCTGGTTGTTCCGAACCCGCCGACCTCGTCTCCTGGCCCGGAAGAGCTTCCTCCACTTCCAATACGATTTCCGACACAATCGAAACATCTGTGCCCAAAGGTAGCGTCCCGCCATAGAGACCAAACGCCAAAACCCGAGCCGCGCGGCACCGGGCCGCGTGAAGCTGTTCAGAAGCACCAAGACCCCAGCGTGCACGACATACCAGGGCAGGTATGCGGTGAGAGGCGGCCTGCGTTCGCCGAAGAGCGTGCGCCGTTGCCGACCCACACTGGAAACTGCGAGGTCGCGCCGTTTCCACAGCACTTCTGGTACTTGCTGGAACTGTCCCTGGATTGTCAGTTCGGCCATCAACAGTCGGTCGGGCATGATGACGTTGCGGAACACGCCGGCACGTTCAAGGGACTCCGCGCGAAACAGACCGTACACCATGTTGCCAGCGCCAATGAGATGCGCACACATGTGGCGCCAGCGGTCGCGTAGGTCTGGCATGCCGGCGGTGTCGAAGTAGGTCGGCTCGATGTATGAAAAAGTCTTGCCGCTCGGAGTGATTTTTTGCGTATAGGGATAGACGAGCAGAATCTCATCCTCCGAGTCGAGTACGTGAAGCATCGTCGCCAGCCACGTCGGCGACCAGATATCATGGTCGCTTATCCAACTGAAGTATTTCGCGTTTGGATAGGTCTTGCGGGCGAGCCAGAACGCTCGACGCCACGTCTCTGTCATTCCCAGTCGGCGCTTGTTCCGAAAGTAACGGATCCTGTCGTCCTTTCGCTCGTACCGTCGCCCAATAGTCTCGGTCGCGTCCGACGATTGATCGTCCACCAACACCAGGCCGAAGTCGCCGTGCGTCTGGTGCTGAAGAGATTTGACCGCCGCGCGAAGATACTTGACGTTGTTGTGCAGCGTCATCCCGAGCGCGACCTTGACAGTGCCGGGATCGATCTTCGTCCGCCAGGGCGCGGACTTCGGCTGGTTTCTATCCATCTCGCTGGTCGAAACGCAGTCGTGGGACGGTGACGGCTCGTAGGTCTTCGACCGGCGACTGCGACCTCGACCGCTAGAGATCGCTCAACTGCCCCAGCCGACCCGTGCTGTCGCCGAAGCGCTCGACCGAGACATCCAGCTTGTCAAGCAGTGACAGATACAAATTCGTCAGCGGCGTACCCTGCGCGTACCGGACGTGGTGCCCCCCACGAAGCTGACCCGCGCCACCGCCGGCCAGGAGAATCGGCAGGTCTTGAATATTGTGGAGGTTGCTGTTACTCATTCCGCTCCCATACAGGATCATCACCTGGTCCAGGAGCGAGCCGTCACCGTCCGGGGTGGCTCGCAGCTTGTCGAGATAGTAGGCAAACAACCCGGTGTGGTACCCGCCGAGCTTGGTCAACTTCGTCAGACTCTCTGGATTGTTCTCGTGGTGTGACAACGCATGGTGCGGGTCCGGCACACCGATCTGCGGGTAGGTCTGGGCCGTAAGCTCCGGCGTCATCAGGAACGAGATGACTCGGGTCAGGTCGGTCTGGTAGGCCAAGACCTGCAGGTCGAACAACACCTTGACGTGCTCCTCGAACGACGTTGGAGTCCCGGCGGCCGGCCGGTCGACCAGCGGCAACTCGCGGCCCACCTCCGCTTCGGCTCGTGCGATACGACGCTCGATATCGCGAACCGCCGTCAGGTAGTCCGTCAGTTTGGCCCGGTCCGACGCGCCGAGTCCGTCCTGCAGTCGTGACAACTTCTCGGTGACGGCGTCGAGGATGCTCCGGTCCTGTGTCATCCGCTTCTGCCGCGCCGCCGGATCCGTGCTGGTGCCGTCGCCGAACAACCGTTCGAAGACCGCGCGGGGGCTGCTCTCCATGGGGAGCGGCGTCGTGGGTGTGCTCCAGCTGAGCGTGCTGATATACGCGCAACTGAATCCGGCGTCGCAGGCGCCGGCGAAGTCCGGCAACCCGATACCCACTTCGAGCGACCCCAGCTGGGTGTGCTGGCCCAGCGTCGCGGCCGCAATTTGATCCATCGACCGGCCCGCCTCGAAGTCGGCGCCCTCGGTCGGTTTCGCGTGGACGCCCGTCAAGAACGCGCCGGTAATTCGACCGTGGCCACCGGCCGGGTCGCCGGGCATCTGCGCTCCTGGCGCGTGGTCGAGTCCAGACAGCACCGTCAGGTGGTCACGATACGCGGATAAGGGCTGGAGTATCGGGGTGAACTCGAACCCGGCGCCCTGGGTCGCGGGGGTCCAGTTGTTCATGACCGCCCCGTGTGGCACATACACGATGCCAAGTCGAGGTTTCGGTCGTGCCTCGGTCTGAGCCAGAGCCGTGAATGCCGGCACCATACCGTCCAGCAACGGCAACGCCATTGCGGTCCCGAGGCCACGCAGAACCGTGCGCCGGGGCAGCGCCCTCTTGGTGATGATCATGATTCTGATCTCCTCATCTGGAACGGCTGGCTGCGCACCAGGGCGAGAATGAGCGACGACCAGCGGTAGTCGTCTCGCTTTGCCTCACTTACCATCGCGCGGATCGCCGGTCGGTCGAAATACTCGATGCCCCGACCCAACGCGTAGGTCAGTAGCTTCTCGGTCACCGTCGCGACAAACTCGTCGCGCCGCTCGAACAACACGCCGCGCAGCGCCGGAAGTCCGTCGAAAGTGGTTCCGTCGGGCAACGCCCCCGACGCATCGATCGGCGCTTCGGCCTCCGTGTCCCGCCACTTCCCAACCGCGTCGAAATGCTCGAGAGCGAACCCCAGTGGGTCCATTCGGGAATGACAACTCGCGCAGACCGGATTCGCGCGATGCGCCTCCATCCGGGTCCGCATCGACTCCACCACCCCGCTGTCGACACGGTCCGGCAGCGCCGGCACGTCGGGAGGAGGCGGCGGCGGCGGGGTGCCGAGAATGTTCTCCAGCACCCACTTGCCTCTGACCACGGGAGACGTACGGGTCGCCAAGGAGGTGACGGTCAGAATGCTCCCGTGCCCCAACAGGCCCCGGCGCTTCTCGTCGGTCCAGGTCACCCGTCGAAATCGGCTTCCGTAGACCCCCTCGATGCCGTAGTGTCGTGCCAGTCGCTCGTTGACGAACGTGTAGTCGGCCGTGAGCAGATCGACCACACTCCGATCGCCCCGGAACTGATCCTCGAGAAATAACTGGGTCTCACGCACCAGCGCGTCGCGTAGGTTGTCGTCGAAACCGGGAAACGCGTTGACCTCTGGGGTCACGGTGCGCATCCGGCGCAGGTGCAGCCATTGCCCCCCAAAGCTCGACATCAGCACTGTCGACCGTTCGTCGGCGAGCATGCGGCGTACCTGCGTCTCGAGCACGTCAGGCTGGCTGAGACGCCCCGCTTCGGCCACCGCCAGCAGCTCGTCATCCGGGATACTGCTCCAGAGAAAGAACGACAAGCGTGAGGCCAGCTCGACATCGCTGAGGCGGTAGGCCGTGGCCGGCGCTGTGCCCGCCGGGTCGCGCTCGAGACGGAACAAAAACTCGGGGTCGACCAACATCATCTCAAGCGCTCGCTGGATGCCGGCCTCGAAGCTCCCGCCACGGCGGCCCACGGCAAAAAACTCACGTAACAGCCCGACATCGTCATCCGAGACCGGCCGACGATACGCGCGGCGCGCCAACGTCCCAAGAATCTCATCGGCGCAACGGCCTTCGTCCGCCGGGCTCGTCGGTCGACAACTGAACACATGCGGCCGTGGGTCGATGTCCTCTGCTCCACCCGCCCCACCACCGATGGAGTCCGGCGAGTACGGCCCCCCGATGTCCACGCTGTCGAGCGCCATCCGCTCGACGAATCCACGACCAGTGCCGAACGTCCACACCGGCAACCGGGCCGGAGCGACGCCTTCGACGACGGACGTTCGCTTGACGAACGAGACCCCGATCACGTGGGTGCCGGCCGTGGCCGGAAACCTGACGGTCAGGGTGCCGTCTGCCTCCCTCGACGCGACCTCGCGCCCACTCTCGGCTGGCCAGCGCCCCACCGGCAGCAGCGCCACCCGGACGCCGTCGAGTCGGACGTCGATCTCCTGTTGCTCGCGCCCGTTTCCGGTGAGACGCAAGCTGACGACATACTCGGCATCGAGCGAAAAATGATGACGAATCGCCATCCCGCCCCGCGACCCGAATGGCAGGTCTTCACTCATCCGGTCGTCCTGCACGTCGAGCGCGGACATGGCGTATCGTGTGACGTCGGGTTCGACCGACGGGTCTTCCACCGCCAGACGGGCAATCTTGCGCGCCACCGACATGTAACGCTCCAGCAGCCCGGGGGCCACCGTCAGCATATCGGCGTTGTTGTCAAATCCGTAGGCGAGATCGTCACCCGGCAACAGAGCCTCGCCGTCGATTTCGAGACCGAGCAGGTCGCGAATAGCATTCGTATACTCGAGTCGATTGAGCCGGTGAATAGTCGGCCGTCCAGGATTGGGCGTGGCCGCCGCGGCCCGATCGAGCTCGGCGGTCAGCCAGGACGAAAATCGCCCGTATTCAGTCTCCTCTGGACGTGGCCGACCAGGAGGCGGCATCGACTGCGTCTGCAACTTCTGCAGGACCTTTTCCCAGACGTCCGCATGTTCCCCAACCTGGTCGGCCCGCAAATCGTCCAGGGACAGAGCGCCCCGCTGCAGACGCTCGTTGTGACAGACCACGCAGTAACGATCGAGCACGGCTCGATAGGTGGCGGCGTCCGTTGGCGATTGCTGCGCGGTGGCGACGGTTGGAACGGTCGACAGGATCAATCCGAACGCGAAACAGCGCATCACGCTCACCCGCCGTCCCACCGTCTCTGCCGGCTTGAGTGGGTGCCTCACGATTATCTGATGGCTCCCTGGCTGTAGAGTTCCGTAGAGTTCGCCGGCTCCGTCTCGTTGCCGCCCAGGGCCCGGAGCAAGTCCGCCGTGGTGCCGCCGCCGAGGCCAGGGAGCAGAATGTGGCCGCCACCCTCGGCGATCATCAGCGGTGTAATCCCCCGTTCGTCGGCGACGTTGATCCGTGCGCCGTGGTCGACGAGCAATTGCACGACGGCATCCGACCGAATGTGCGCGGCGCCATGCAGCGCCGTGCGCCCCACCTGATTCGCCCCGTTGACGTCGGCGCCCAGTTCCAGCGCCAGCCGGACCGCGGCCAGAGAATCCTGCTCCTGGACCCGCGTCTCTGCCGGCACCTGCCCGAGACCGGCCGCCACCATCACCGGCGTCGTCCGCTCTTCCGTCCCTATTGCTGGATCGGCTCCGGCCACGGCCAGGGCGCGCATCACGTCCAGGTTTCCATCCATCGCCGCCAGCAGAAACGGCGTCGCGCCGATGAGGCTCACGCGAAATCGACCACTCGCATACCCGAACTGCGGCGGAGCCTTGACGAGCCGTGCCTGCGGATCGGCGCCATTCGCCAGCAGCGCGTCCACCAGACGCAGCTTGCCGACGCGGACCTCGTTCATGGACCGCCACTCATCGTCGCGACCGGTCTCGATACCGCGCAATCGCCCGGTCAGTTCCGTGTGCCATGACCCAGCCGCCCAATGCAGCGCGGTGTAGCCCGCCTCGGTGGAGTTGGGATTCGCGCCTCGCTCGAGCAGCAGAATCGCCAGGTCCGCGTGGCCGCGCACGGTCGCCACCAGCAGCGCTGTGGTACCGTCCGGCGCGGTGGCGTTCACATCCGCGCCGGCATCGAGCAAGAGCCCGGCGAGATCGCGCTCATCTTCGCGCGCCGCGATCAGCAGCGCCGTATACCCTCCGGTCGTCCGGGCCCGCACGTTGGCGCCACGCACCACGAGGAGGCCCGCCACGTCGGCATGCCCTTCCCCCGCCGCCCACATCAAGGCGGTCTGGCCACGCAACGATTCCGTGCCGCCTGGTTCGGCACCGGCGGTCAACAACGCCTCAACCGCCGCGAGGCTCCCGGTCCTCGCGCAGGTCATCACGGGCGTCTCCCCCGTCGACCGGGCGGCATTCGGATCCGCTCCTCCCTGCAGAAGACGCGTCACCAGTGCCGCCGACCCGTTGTCGCAGGCCAGAGCCAGCGCGGTCACGCCATAGTCGTTCGCGGCGTTCACATCGGCCCCGGCGTCGAGCAGCACCTGCGCGGTGTCCAGCGCATCCCAGTAGCTCGCCCAGTGCAACGCCGTCGCACCATCGGGCTGCGGCACATTGACGTCCCGCTGCGCAGCGACCAGAGCCGTGACCGCGTTGTGGTCCCGGGCCTTGGCGGCCGCAACCACCGCGTTGTCTGACTGAGCCGCCGAGACCCCGGCGGCCGTCACCAGCAGAAGCACCCCACATCCGAACGCCAGTTCGTTCTTGGCACGCATTACGATTCCTCGAAACCGCCACTGCGCAACGGACCAACCGGCCCCTCGACACACGGCGAACCCTGACACACACTGAAACGAGACACCCAGCCTAGCGTGGTCCGGCCGCCGGTTCAACGTCAAGCACGGCGCCGGATGGTGGCGTCGCACGGCATCCCCCGACAAGACCGCCCGTGCACTACTTGGTCGTGAAAGAGACGACCGTGTTACCGCGACCTTGGTTCCGCTCGAAGAGTTCGAATGCATCGATGAACCGGTCGACCGGGACAATGCGATCGGCCCGCGGCTGAATCGCCCCGTTCGCCAGGAAATCGAGAATCTCGGTCACGTTGCGCTGGTGACCGTCCGGGTTGGCCTCCGCCCATCCGGCCCAGATGCTGCCGATCACCACCGCTTGCTTGATGAGTAGAAGTCCCGGACGGATCGGCTGCTGCCCGGCCGTGAAACCGACGATACAGATCTTGCCAAGCGGACGGATCGAGGACACGAGCGCCTCAAACAGACCCCCCTGAACCATGTCGATGGCGATATCCACACCCTCCGGGTGACCCAGCTCCGTGGCCGCGGCCCGCGCCTGTTTCTTGAATGATCGGTAGCTGTCTCGGTCGCGTCCGTAACACAGCACGCGGTCGGCCCCGGCCGCCAGGGGAAACTCTTGCTTCTCGGCAACGC
>JAPYUM010000206.1 GCA_029940535.1 Vicinamibacterales bacterium | reverse complement strand
CCGAGAGCGGCCTGTCGTAGTGCTAAATATCAGCAATAACTGAACGGCGGCTCCCACCCAAAGCGGACACTTGGGATTTTCCAGAAATCCCTCAAATTGAGCTTCAAAAACGCGTACTCTGAGGGCGAATGAACCGCTAGGCTGGTTAATGTCGTGGGGTCTTATGGCAATTTTCTAGACTTTCTGGAACGCGCAGGACGATATCTCCTGTCAAGGAAGGCGTGGACTCAAATGGAGATAGCCTTTATTCTTCTTATATCCGAAGGAGGGAGAACATATGCGCGTGATCGGTGCTGTCATTCTGCTACTTGGCGCGATTCAGGTGGCGACTGCGGGCCAGGGTGGCAAACGGGTCATCGAGATGACCGGCGAGGATCGCGATACGCCGACAAGTGCGGCAGTGGTCGCCGGAGACTATGTGTACGTATCCGGACAGTTCGGACGCGAGCCTGACGGTAGCTTCGGCGACATCAAGACCCAAACGCGTCGGGCTCTCGACAACATTTCCGCGATCCTGCAGGAAGCCGGCACTAGCCTTGAACAGGCAGTGTCGAGTTACGTGTACCTGCGGAGCAGGGGTGACTTCAGGGCCATGAACGACGAGTACAAGGCCTATCCAGGCTGGCCCAAGACCACACACGAAACCGCGCGAGGCGAGGATTTGGACCTCCCGGTCCGGACGACGATGACCGGCGACCTATTGGCACCATCCGAAGCGCTGGTGGAAATTACGATCATCGCACTTCGCATGGGAGCTGAGCGCACAATCGTCCAGCCCGCGGAATGGGGGAAGTCGAATCTGCCCTACCCGTGGGCAATCAAGTCAGGCGACACGCTGTGGATTTCGGGACTCGTCGCCAGCAATAAGCGAGGCGGCCAGTACATACGTGGCGACATGAGAAAGGATGTGACCCAAACCCTGACTGATATCGGGGAGGCGTTGTCGACGGCTGGAATGTCACATGCCGACGTCGTCTTCTCGCGTGTCTATATCCAGGATCAGGCGCTGGCGAACGAGATGGACGAGGCCTATCGCGCATTCTTCCCCAAGGATCCTCCGGCGCGAGCGACCCTCAGGGCCGGCATCATGGGCAGAATCCTTGATGAGATCACTACGATCGCAGTCGAGGCTCCGAAAACGATTGTCAGCATTCCGGATGCTGACGTAGCGCCCTCGGCGAGCCCCGCGGTCGTTGTGGGCAATCGTTTTTTCAGCAGCGGCATTCAGGGTGTGACCGACGCGACGAGAGGTGACGCGAACGCGCAGACGCGGGAGGTGCTAGCAAGGCTGGATCGTGGGTTGAAAGCAGCCGGCTTCGAGTGGCGGCACGTCGTTGATGTGTGGGTTCTTCTGAGTGACACGCGGGATTACCCCGCGATGGCTGATGCCTACCGCGAGGTCTTCACAGGGGATTATCCGGCTTGGACCGTAGTCGGCGAACAGCCGCTTGGTCGTGGAGTCGTGCAAATTCAAATCATGGCGGTGAAGTAACTTGCTGCCGAAAGTCGATAGGCCAGATTTAGCGCGTTCATAGAGATCGAAGGGGTGGCAGTCGTAGCTGGCAGATAGGAGGGGTGAGCAATGTCGAAGAACTGCACAAAGCCCGGGCCGAGTGTTGAGTCGGAAGGATACCGAGGCATGTCCTTCAAGTCCGTATCGATCATCTGCCGAGACCTCGTTCTGATCGCGTGCTTGGGCATCGTTCCCGCGCACGCTCAGGACGGCGCCCAGAACGGCGAGTGGCGCTTTTTTGGTGGCGATACCGGCAGCACCAAGTACTCGCCGCTCGATCAGATCGACAAGGACAACGTCGCGGATCTCCAGGTCGCCTGGAGGTGGCGGTCGGTCGACGGGCAGTTCGATCTTGATCGGCTGACGCAAGAGTATCCGAACCTACAGGTGCCCAATGATGTCGACACGGTGCAGATTTCGGGCCTGAAAGCCGCCCCTCTGATGGTCGACGGGGTTCTGTATATCTCGACGCCGTTGTCTCAGGCCGCCGCCATCGACGCGACGACTGGCGAGACTCTCTGGACTTACGACCCCAGGAGCT
This sequence comes from Vicinamibacterales bacterium, assembly GCA_029940535.1. Taxonomy (GTDB): domain Bacteria; phylum Acidobacteriota; class Vicinamibacteria; order Vicinamibacterales; family UBA8438; genus UBA8438. The sequence goes on along the minus strand of JAPYUM010000206.1, from coordinate 1,761 downwards.
ACGCGTCGGGCATTCCGATCATGATGCTCGGCTTCAGCAACCGCGGCCTGGCCTATTGGTCCGATGGCCGGGAGGCGCGGTTGGTGTGGGGGACCGGCGACGCGTACCTGCTCGCCGTCGATGCCGAGACCGGCGAGCCGCGCGGTGATTTCGGCGAGAACGGACGGGTCGACCTCATGGTCGGCATCCCGCGGGCCAAGCGAGACCCTCCACCGATCAACTACTCCATCACCTCGCCGCCGATGATCGTGGGAGACGTGGTGGTTGTCGGGTCAGCCGTGTCCGACCAGCCCAGCTACAAGGAGCAGCCGCCCGGACATGTCCGGGGTTTTGACGTGCGGACCGGGGAGCTGCTGTGGACGTTCCACACCATTCCGCAACCAGGGGAGTTCGGAAACGAGACGTGGGAGGATGGGTCGTGGGAGTACACGGGCAACACCAACGTCTGGACACCGATGAGCGCAGACGCGGAGCTGGGTTACGTGTACCTGCCAGTCGCGACGGGCACGAATGACCTCTACGGCGTGCACCGGCCCGGCGACAACTTGTTCGCGACCAGCCTCGTCGCACTCGAGGCGGCAACCGGCAAGCGCGTCTGGCACTTCCAGCTCGTGCATCACGACCTGTGGGATTTCGATCCGCCCGCCGCCCCGAACCTCATCGATATCACTGTCGACGGACGGCCGATCCGCGCGGTCGCGCAGGTGACCAAGCACGGGTTCGTCTTCGTCTTCGACCGCGTGACCGGCGAGCCGGTCTGGCCGATCGAGGAACGGCCAGTGCCCGCGTCTGACATTCCGGGCGAGCGTGCGTCACCGACGCAGCCGTTTCCTACTAAGCCGCCACCCTTCGACCGCCAGGATGTCACGATCGATGAGCTGATCGACTTCACGCCGGAGCTACGTCAGGAGGCGATCGAGATCCTCCAAGCGTATCGCTACGGTCCGCTGTTCACGCCACCATCTCTGTCCGGCCAGGGGGCGAATACATTGAACGGGACCCTCATGCTGCTGGCCGGCGCGAACTGGACGGGCGCAGCGGTCGACCCTGACACCGGCGTTCTGTATGTGCCCTCGGGCAGTGGAGGGACCATCAAAGGCTTGTCTGTCCCTGCCGCTGCGGCACACCCACGTAATGTCCGGGAGTCGAGCGACGCCACGCTGAACTACGTTCGTGACGGTGGGCGGCCGCCGGGTCCGCGCGATCTTCCACTGTTCAAGCCCCCGTACGGGCGCATCACAGCGATCGATCTCAACAAAGGCGAGGTCCTCTGGCAGCAGGCCAATGGGATAGGGCCGGAGCGCGTCCGCAATCATCCGGCGCTCGCTGGTTTGGACCTTCCACCGCTCGGCAGCGGGAGGGACCAGGTCCTCCTCACGAAGACACTGTTGTTTTCGGGCCAGTCTGCGCCGAATGCAGAGGGAGAGTTTCTACTGGTGGCACGCGACAAGCTGACCGGTGACGTGGTCGCGGAGGTGCCGCTGCCCGGCCGTGCCGTCGGGCCGCCGATTACCTATCTGTTCGACGGCACGCAGTACATCGCGATCACGGTTCGCGGGCTGCCCGGCCTGGGCCGAGATCGTACACCGCCAGAGCTGGTGGCGCTGCGCGTGGCGCCCGCGACCTCGTCGCAGGAGGAAGCCGGTCGGTAGATCGAGCATAGGAGAAGTTATTCGTCATGCACATCGCATTGGATTGAGGAATTGAAACGGCTGGCTCCGCCGGATTCACAGGAAGATTAAGTGTCCGCTCCTGGCCGAA
>JAPYUM010000205.1 GCA_029940535.1 Vicinamibacterales bacterium | reverse complement strand
GGGTAGGGGTTGTCTTCGGGTCGCCCGTAATGGGCTTTCCGGCGTCAGCCTATTGGTGCATGTGGCTTCGCACCCTTACGGAGCGCAGTCGGCTCTGCGTAGTTCATAGAGGGGTGGTGCATAATCTTTCTAAACCTCACTTGGAGAACGAACATGACGCTTAAAACGTCTGTACGTCTCACGTCCGGCATGTTTAGAGGGGGGCTGGTGTTGGCCCTCGCTTTGATGCTCGGATTGGCACCGACCAACGCAGAGGCCCAGGATAATGGCCAGCTCGTCGGTACGGTGGTGGATGCCGCTTCGCGGCGTCCTCTCGAGGCGGTCCAGGTCTTCATCGGTAACACCGGCATCGGTGCACTGACGAATGCTGCGGGTCGCTTCCTTCTTCTCAACGTGCCTGTGGGCGAGCATACGCTCGACGCACAGATGGTAGGCTATCGCACCGGCAGCCAGACGGTGACGGTCACGTCGGGTCAGTCGGTCGTCGTCGACTTCGGGCTCGACCAGACCGCGATCGCGCTGGACCAGATCGTGGTCACGGGTGCCGGCATCGCAACCGAGAGGCGTAAGCTCGGTAACACCATCGCCGTGGTCGACGCGGCGTCGCTCGAGAACAACCCGATCAGCACGTTCAGTGATATGCTCGCTGCTCGTGAGCCCGGTGTCGTCCTTCTGCCCACGTCAGGTTCGACGGGTGAGGGCGGGAGGATTCGCATTCGCGGGTCCTCGAGCCTCTCGCAGCTCAACGAGCCGATCATCTACCTCGACGGCATTCGTATCGATCGTTCGGCGGTGAGCTTGAGCGGCACGGGTAACCCCAGCCGCCTCGACGACATCCCGCCGGAGTCGATCGATCGCATCGAGATCCTCAAGGGTGCGGCGGCTGCCACGCTGTACGGCACAGAGGCATCCAATGGCGTCATCCAGATCTTCACGAAACGCGGGCGCGCGGGCGCCCCTCGCTTCAACCTGACCTCGGACTGGTCGGCTCTCAATGTGCCGACGAACCGGATACTTCCCATTGCGGACTTCATTGGCAGGGATTGCAAGTCGACTGACTGCACCGGGTCGAGCGATGCCGCGAAGCTCGCGGAGGTCAGTGGCCGGATGCAGCAGCGCTTCGGCCTGACCCCTGGGCCCTATGAGGTTTTCAGTCACGACGTCATTCCCGAGATGCTGACGACCGGTTACGCTCAGAACTATTCGGCTTCGGTTTCGGGTGGGGTCGAGTCGTTCCAGTACTTCGTTTCGGGTCGTTATTCGGGCGAGGACGGTTCGTATAATCCGGCGCAGAACTACCCGGTGCTTCCGTCCCTCGACCCGGAGGAGGACACCAACCGTCGCGTCGGCATCACGTCGAACTTCACGATCATTCCGAGCACCAAGATCCGGATTGGCGTGAACACGCTGTACTCCGACATGGAGCAGCACACGCCCGACAACGGCAACAACATTTACGGCGTGTTCAGCTCTGCGCTGATGACGCAACTGCGCAGGGCCACTCCCCAGGCCGAGGCTGGAGTCAGCGGATCGAACTACTACGGGGCGCCTGCGTTCGCGACGACGCGTGAGAACATGTATCAGGTCAACAAGTCGAACTCCTCACACTTCGCGGGCAGCACGAACATCGCCTACACGCCGACCGACGGCTTGCGCTTCGACGCTACGTTCGGTCTCGACTTCACGTCCGATGACCGCGTCTTCATGCGGCCGTACGCCTGGCACGTGGACGGCTTCGGCGGCAACTCCGTCAATGGCGATCGCACGGTTCGGGAGGACCGGAGTCGGGAGCTCACGACGGACATGAAGGGTTCCTACATCCGCAATTTCGGCGACAACATCGAGAACACCTTCCTGTTCGGTGGCCAGGGCTTCCTGCGCCAGCGGCAGAGCGCGGGTGGTGGTGGCTCCGTCTTCCCGGGCCCGGGCCTGGAGACGATCTCGGCACTCGCCAACCAGGGCACGTCTGAGAGTTGGACGCGGGTCACGCAGCTCGGCGGATACCTGCAGGACCAGGTCGGCTTCAACGACTGGATCTTCACGACGGTGGGTGGCCGCTGGGACGCGAACTCCGCGTTCGGTGAGGATTTCACGACGGCCTTCTATCCGAAGGCTTCAATTTCGATCGTGCCGAGCCAGGGACTGGACTGGACGAATTCGACGTTCTCCACGCTCCGTATCCGGGCCGCCATTGGCAAGTCCGGCCTGCAGCCGGATGCGTTCGCAAAGTTCACGACGTATGTGCCGGGGCCTTCCGCGACGGGTGCGGGTGTGCGGCCGGGCAACCTGGGTAACGAAACTCTCAAGCCCGAGGTCTCCACCGAGTGGGAAGTCGGCGCGGAGCTGGGCTTGTTCGATGACCGCTGGTCGCTGGACCTCACGTACTGGGATCGCACGGTGAAGGATGCGTTGGTCTCCCGTCAGTTCTCTGTGACGGGCGGATTTACTCAGCGGCAGCTCGTCAACATCGGTGAAATGATTGGCTCCGGTGTCGAGGTCGCCCTTCAGGGTGCGCTTCTGCAGCGGGAAGGCCTCACGCTCAACGTTTTCGCCAATACGGCTTATATGACGGAAAAGGTCACCAGCTTGGGTGGCGCTCCGCCGCTCAAGACGGGTGGCTCGTACCCGCGTTATAGGGCTTGGCTGGTCGAGGGCTGGGCGCCTGGCGCGTTCTTCGGCTCGAAGGTAGCCGACGTGGCGATTCCGTTGAACATCGACGGTTCGTGCATCGAGCCTACCTCAGCTGAGGCGCTTGCGTATTTCGCGGTTCCGCGTAACCCGAGCAACTTCAAGCCGCTCGCTGTTGGAAACTCGGACTTCGGCACGGCCACGTCGGCCTATGCGTCGCACAACTGCGGGGCGGGCCTGCTCGACACCCACCTCGGCAAGCCGACCCCGGACTATGCTGGTTCGGCCGGCTTCAACCTGGCCTTCCTGGACAACTTCGAGCTCGGTGCTCTGTTCGAGTACAGGTTCGGCGTCCAGGTCCAGGATCTGTCCGGCATGTTCCGCCGGGCGAATCCGGTCATCGGCCGCAACACGCCGCGCGCGGCTGAGCTGGGTTCGATCCTTCACAATCCGGCTAGCAGTGCGCAGGCCCGGCTCGACGCGGCTATCGCGTGGGCCCGGGAGATCGAAGGCCTCGCGCCGATGAGCGGGATGAACGGCATCTACGATGCCCCCGTGATTCGGTTGCGTGAGGTCTCGCTCTCGTACCGGGTACCATCCGACATCGTCGAGGGTTGGGGCTTGTCCACCGCCACGGTCAACTTGGGGGCGCGCAACCTGAAGCTGTGGATGCCGGGCAGTATCTATCCGGGCATGGACCCCGAGACGAACGTCAATGGCCGGTGCAACGGAGGGCTCAACTGCAACTTCCTGAACTCGACCGAGGGGTGGGCGATTCCGATCCCGCGGCGGTTGACTCTTTCTACCCGCGTCACTTTCTAAGGGAGACTCGATAATGAAGAATCGAATCACAGCTCCCGCGATAGCGGTGGCCGCAGTGGTTGCGCTGTCGGGGTGCAATCTGCTGGACGTAACCAACCCGAACAGCCTGGTGGAGGAGTCGATCAAGCTGGAGGCGGCCGCCAATGGCGTCGTCAACGGTTCGCTGAATCGAATCAGCAATGGGATTTCCGATGTCTGGGAAGGCTACCTCGTCACCTCCGATGAGCTGTATTGGATCGGTTCGCGTGACGCTTGGGGTCAGCTCGATCAGGGCTACGTCGGGAACCCGGAGAACGAGTTCCTCGACGGCGCCTTCCCGTCCCTTGGGCAGGGCGTGTGGATGGCGCAGAATGCGGTTGACATCCTGACCG
>JAPYUM010000070.1 GCA_029940535.1 Vicinamibacterales bacterium | reverse complement strand
CGGAGACTGCGGGCGAGTCACTGGAGACGCCAGACGACAGTTCGTCGTGGTCCACATCGGACACGGATCCCGGGTCGGAACCCGCCCCCGAGCCGACGCTCGACACCGCGTCGCCTGCGGATACGCCACCGGAGCCAAGCCACGAACCGACCGCGCACCAGGCCGTCGACCCAACACCCGACCCGACAGGCGATCAGATACCGGATCAGAACCTGGATCAGACAGTGGTACCGTTGAGCGTGGTGCCCGACTCGGGTCCTGAAGTCACGAGTGAGCCGTCCCGTGAGGTGGAGACGTCGTGGCCGGCTCACGACCCGGTCGTGCCGGTGTCCGAGTTGCCCGAACCAGTGACGGTGACGGAGCCGTTGTTCGTTCCGGTCGAACCTCCGACCCCGGCGGCGTCGCTCGTCGAGCCGCTTCCGGTCCTGTCCGAGTCTGTGGACTCGACGCCGGTGCCCGATTCGGCAGAGACGGTGGAGGTGGCCCCGTCGGTGGCGTCTGACGCGGGGACCGAGCCGGCCCGCGAGGCGCCGCGTGCCGACACCTGGAGCCATCGGGTCGTGGAAGCGTCGGAGCCAGCCGAACCGGTCCATGCGGCACCGCCGGTTCCCGTGCCCCCGCATCCGGTAACGCCGACTCCGCCGCCAGCGGCAGGTCCAACCTCAGCACGTGCGGCTCCGCCGTCGCTGGCTGACGCGTTCGCCTCACTCCTGGCGGCCGAGCAGGGCGACGCCGACCGAGCCCGAGCGCTCTCTCCCTGGGCGGCAGCGCCGACACCGGCCGGCGCCGACGAGGAGCTCATCGAACGGGTGACCGAGCGGGTCCTGACTCGTTTGTCCGACACCGTGAGCACCGAGTTCGTGACCCAGGTCGTGGCCAGGGTTGCCGAGCGACTGGTTCGGGCGGAGCTCGATCGTCTGAAACAGTGACAGAGGCCCGTCCTCGCAATCTCCGGATAGTCCTCCCTTCTCCGGCGCCGCTGCGGCCAGGCGAGCGCCTGATACGATGACCGGTATGCGCGAGTTGGCGAAAGGGTTCGAACACGCGACCGTTGACCCCAAATGGTACGCGTTCTGGGAGTCCACCGGAGCCTTCCAGGCGGATCCGTCCTCGGCCCGACCGCCGTTCAGCATGGTGCTGCCGCCACCCAACGTCACGGGTGTCCTGCACATCGGCCACGCCCTCAACCAGACCCTGCCCGACATCGTCTGCCGATGGAAACGGATGCTGGGGTACGACGTCCTCTGGCTCCCCGGTACAGACCACGCCGGTATCGCCACGCAAAATGTCGTGGAGAAGCAGCTCGCCGCGGAAGGGACCGATCGGCACGAGCTCGGACGTGAGGCATTCGAGGCCCGGGTCTGGGAGTGGAGCCGGCACAGTCACGGCACCATTACCAACCAGATGCGCACCCTCGGTTCGTCGGTCGACTGGAGCCGCGAGCGGTTCACGCTCGACGAGGAGCTGTCGCGCGCCGTGCGCCGAGTGTTCGTCACGTTGTATCGGGAAGGGTTGATCTATCGCGGCAAGTACATCGTGAATTGGTGCACGCGGTGTCGGACCGCGCTGTCCGATCTGGAGGTTGTGCACACCGAACAGGCGGGGAAGCTCTATCACATTCGCTATGTGACCCGGGACGGGGGAGCCGTCACCGTGGCCACGACACGTCCCGAGACGATGCTCGGTGATACGGCGGTGGCGGTACATCCCGACGATGACCGCTACCGGCACCTGGTGGGGCAGACTGTGCGTCTCCCGATCGTCGGCCGCGAGCTGCCGGTGATCGGCGATACGTTCGTGGATCAAGCGTTCGGAACCGGCGCGGTCAAGGTCACCCCGGCGCACGATCCCAACGACTTCGAGATCGGCCAGCGTCACGACCTCTCGCAAGTCGTCGTCATCGGGGAGGACGGCCGCATGACCGACGAGGCCGGGCCCTACGCCGGGCAGGACCGGTTCGCGGCGCGGCGCGCGGTGGTCGAGCAGCTCGACGCCGACGGTCTGCTGGAGCGGGTGGAGGAGCACCGGCACGCCGTCGGCCGCTGCAGTCGCTGCGACACGGTGGTGGAGCCGCTTGTGTCGACTCAGTGGTTCGTGCGGATCGCCCCATTGGCCGAGCCCGCGATCGCCGCCGTCAAAGATGGCCGCACCCGTTTCGTCCCCGGCAACTGGGCGCGGACCTATTTCGAGTGGATGACCAACATTCACGACTGGTGCATCTCGCGGCAGCTGTGGTGGGGGCACCGGGTGCCAGCCTGGTATTGCGACCAGTGCGATCAGGTGACCGTCGAGGAAGAGGCGCCGGTCGGATGCGCCTGCGGCGGGACCTTGCGTCAGGACACCGACGTGCTTGACACGTGGTTCAGTTCAGGGCTGTGGCCCTTCAGCACCATGGGCTGGCCGGAGCAGACCGCCGACTTGGCCCGCTACTACCCGACCACGGTGTTGATCACCGGGCTGGACATCATTTTTTTCTGGGTCGCCCGCATGATGATGATGGGCCTGAAGTTCACCGGCGAAGTGCCGTTCAAGACGATCTACATCACGTCGCTCGTGCGTGACGCGCACGGGCACAAGATGAGCAAGTCGAAGGGCAATGTCGTCAATCCGCTGGAGTTGATGGAAGAAATCGGCGCCGACGCGTCTCGCTTCACGTTGGCGGCGCTCGCCTCGCCGGGCATGGACATCTCGCTGTCGGAAGGGCGACTGCGAGGCTATCGGCAGTTTGTGAACAAGATCTGGAACGTCTCGCGCTTTGTGCTGATGAATCTGCCGGATACGTTGACCGAGCGACCGGAGGTGCCGGCGCGTGAATCGCTCGACACCATTCATCGGTGGATTCTGCACGGGGTGAGCCGGCTGGCGGGCGAGGTGACCCGGGCCCTCGAGGACTATCGGTTCGACGTGGCCGCCGATCGGTTGTACCACTTCGTGTGGCACGAGTACGCGGACTGGTACATCGAGTTGGTCAAGTCACATCTGGAAGCGGAGGGCGTTGAGCGCGATCGGGCCATCGCGGTCCTCCTGACCGTGCACGACCAGGTGTTGCGTCTGCTGCATCCGTTCATGCCGTTCGTGACCGAGGAGCTGTGGCAGACCTTGCCGCAACGCCTCGGCGAAGGACTCACGCCAGATGGTCAGGCCCGGACCATCACCCGGGCGGCGTATCCGGCCGAACAACCCGCCTGGCGCGATGACGCGGCCGTGACGGTGTTGGAGTTGTTGCAGGAGGTGACCACCACCGTGCGGACCGTTCGCGCCGAGCTCGGGGTGCCGCCGTCGCGGAAGCTCACGCTGGTGATCGAAGGTGCGGGCGCCGCGGACCGGGAGGTGCTCGAGGCCCACGCGGAGTATCTGCGCCGTCTCGCGAGACTCGAGTCGTTCGGCTTCGCGGCGTCGGTCGAGCGAGACCCCGACACCGTGCGTCGGGTCGTGGGGGACATGCGGCTGCACCTGCCGCTGGCCGGCATTGTCGATCGGTCGGCCGAAACGGCGCGGGCCGAGCGTGAGCTCGGCAAGCTGGCGAAACAGCTCGCCTCGCTGAACGGTAAGCTGGGCAACCCCAAGTTTCGGGAGCGGGCGGCGCCGGCGGTGGTGGCCGAGGCGGAGGCCCAACTGGAGGTGGCCCAGCGTCGTCGGGAGCAGTTGGAGCGGATGCTCGCGGAGTTGACCACGTGACCGTGGTCACGTTTGCCTCGCTCGATGCTGCATCCTATCGAGACATCGTGCGGCGCGCTCTGGCTGAAGACGTGCGATGGGGTGACGCCACCACGGAGGCGGTGATCCCCGCCAAGCAGAAGACATCCGGCACGTTGGTGGTGGAGACGTCGTGCGTGCTGGCCGGGCTGGAGGTGGCGGCCGAGTGTTTCCGACAGCTTGATCCGCAGGTCACCATAGAGCTGGTTCGTCGTGAAGGGGAGTGGTGCGAGGAGGGCGCGGAAGTGGCCCGGGTGGCGGGGTTTGCCGCGGCATTGTTGACGGCCGAGCGCACGGCGCTGAACTTTCTCAGACGATTGAGTGCGCTCGCGACCCTCACCCGTCAGCTTGTCGACGCCGGCCGTGGGCACGTGACGGTGCGTGACACGCGGGACACCACCCCGACGTTGCGCGTGCTCGAGAGATACGCCGTACGGGTGGGGGGCGGGATGAATCATCGGGTCGGGCTGGATGAGGGGGCCGTCATCAGCCAGAATCATCTGCGGCTGGCGGGGGGGGTGAGGGACGCGGTCGAGTGTATGCGCCTGGCCGATACCGAGACGCCGATTGAAGTCGTGGTGCGCACGGTGGACGAGATCGAGGCGGCGATCGCCGCGGGGGCCGCCGTGCTCCGTGTCGACGGCGCGGCCGGCGATCTGGTGCGGGAGGCCGTACGACGCTCGCGCGGACGCGCAAAGGTGGCGGTGTCTGGCCCGTTGTCAGCCGATCGGATGGCGCCGGCGGCTGAGGTCGGGGCCGAGTATGTGTCCCTGGACGTGTTGACCCAGGCCGCGCCCCGGGTGGCGGCCACGCTCGAGCTGACGCGTGCTGGCTGATCTCGACGCACAGCTCCGCTCAGCCGCGTCCCGGTTGGGACCGTTCGCCGGCGGTGTTCGGTATATCCCGCGAGTCGGGTCGACCAACGACGTGGTGGCTGAGCTCGCCGAGGGTGGCGCCCCCCATGGCACGGTGGTCGTGGCCGACGCGCAGACAGCCGGTCGCGGTCGTCACGGGAACCACTGGTTCTCTCCCCCTGGCACTGGCCTGTATGTGTCACTCTTGCTCCGCCTGACGCGGCCGCCGGCGCCGCTGCTGACCCTGGCCACCGGAGTTGCCGTGATCGAGGCGCTACAGACCGCGGCGGCGCTCGAGGCCTCGCTCGAGTGGCCGAACGACGTGGTGGCGATGGGCAACGGGCCGTCACGAAAACTGGCCGGTATCCTGACCGAGGCGGCCACGGAGGGCGACCGGGCGCGGGTCGTGGTTGGCATCGGGATCAATCTGCGCGACGCGGCGTGGCCGGCCGAACTGGTCCACGCGGCCGCCTCGGTCGAGGGCGTCACCGGTCGACCGGTTGATGCGGTGACCTTGCTGGTGGAATTGCTTGCCGCCGTGGCGCGTTGCTATACGCAGGTCGAGTCGGGGGCCATGAGCGCCCTGCTGGCTCGCTGGGAGTCATTCGCCCCATCGAGTCGTGGGGTCGCGGTCGAGTGGATGTCCGGCCAGACCCGGCATCAGGGAGTCACGGCGGGGATTGACGAGCAGGGCGCGTTGCTCGTTCAGGTCGGATCCCGCCTCGAACGCCTGACCGGCGGCGCGGTGCGACACGTCCGGTCGTCTGGGACGTAGTGGTCGCTGAAGAATCGTTTGTGCGGTTTCCAGACGAGGCGTCTGTCTGGCAAGGCGCGACGAGGGAGCAGCCAGGTGGGCTGTGACCGAGGAAGTAACACCGTCCAGACAGGCGCCTCGCCTGGTGCGGTTTCCAGACGAGGCGTCTGTCTGGCAAGGCGCGACGAGGGAGCAGCCAGGTGGGCTGTGACCGAGGAAGTAACACCGTCCAGACGGGCGCCTCGCCTGGAAACCGGGGGAGACCATGCTGCTCGCGGTTGACATTGGCAACACCAACATCGTGCTGGGGATCTTCGAGGACGAGGACCTCACCCAGAGTTGGCGGCTCGCGACGCTGCAAGACAGGACGGCGGACGAACTGAGGGTGCTGGTGGGCCGGCTGTTCGAAGAGCGTCATCTGGACATGGCGGGTGTGTCTGGCGTGGTGCTGGCTTCGGTGGTCCCACCACTCACCTCGACCGTGACAGAGATGGTCCGCGGAGCCTTCGGTCGGGACACGCTGGCGATCGACGCCACGAACGTTGGTCTGCCGATCGAGTATCAGGCGCCGGGTGACGTCGGGGCCGACCGCCTGGTGAACGCCGTGGCGGCGCTCGACGAGTTCGGCGGCGGCGCCCGGCCAATCATCGTGGTTGACTTTGGCACCGCGACGACCTTCGATGTCATCTCGGCCGAGGGCTCGTATGTCGGTGGTGTGATCTGTCCCGGCGTGGAGATCTCGGCCGATGCGCTGTTTCAGCGGGCCGCCCGCCTCCCTCGCGTCGACGTCGGACGGCCGGATCAGGTCATCGGGACCAGCACCGTCGGGTCCATGCGCTCCGGGCTCTTCTTCGGATATGTGGCCATGGTGGAAGGCATCGTTGCCCGTCTGCGGGCCGAGCTCGGGGGGCGCGAACCGGCGGTGTGCGTAGCCACGGGCGGGCTGGCCAATACCATTGCGGGCGAGACCGGCTCGATCGACCACGTCAGTCCAGATCTGACGCTCCACGGGCTTCGTCTGGCGTGGAATCGGAACGAGGCTATCCGGGAAGGCGGGGCTGGCGCCCCCGCATCGTGACGGCGCCCGCCCGTGATCACGGTGCGTACTGTCGCGAGATTGAAACGTATCTCTGCCAGAAGAACCGGGGCCATCTCATTCGAGTCGTGGGACCGGCCTTCGAACGGGTGCGTGGCTGGGCGGAGGCGGGCGTGCCGATGCAAGTCGTCACGCGGGGGATCGACCGCAAGCTCGAGCGGTCGCACGCGGTCGGCCGACCGCGCCGGCCCGTTCGGATCGAGCACTGCGAAGCCGACATTCTTGACGCGTTCGACGAGTGGCGGCGCGCCGTCGGCGTGACCACCGGTGCTGCCGCCGCCGGTGAGTCGACGGCCAAGAAGCCAGGCGCGACGGGCCCGGCGACCGCTACCCGTCGCGGACCGAGTCTGCCCGCGCACATTGATCGGGTGCTGACCCAGGCGACGACATTGCTCGCGCTTGGGGAACCTGCCCCTGGTCTACACGCGGCGGTCGAAGAACTGGTCGCCGACCTCGATGCGTTGCGCAGTGAGGCACGGGGGGCGCGTGGCACCGCCCGGGCGGCGTGCCTCGGTCGCCTCGCCGACCTCGACCGGCGGTTCCTGGAGCGCGCGCGAGCCGCGGCCGGACCCGGTCTCGACGAGGTCGTGGCCGAGGCCGAGTGCGAGTTGGCGCCGTTCAAACCCCGGATGGCGGCCCCGGTGTACGCCAAGGCACGCTCGGCTGCGGCCGATCGCTTGCTGCGCGAGCGCTTCCGTCTGCCGACCATCCGTTTCGACTGATTGCATGCCCAAGCCACGAATCATGACCCGGTGTCCACCGAGCGGCGCGGTGATGGAGGTGACGGTCGAGCGACCCGTGGTCGGCGGGCGAATGCTGGCCCGACACGACGGACGCGTGGTCCTCGTCGCCGGCGCCATCCCGGGTGAGCACGTGCGGGTCGTGGTCGAGCAGGCGAAACGAGACGTGCTGCTGGCCAAGACGGTTGAGGTGCTGGAGGCGAGCCAGGACCGGAGGTCAGTCCGCGGCGTTTCCGGGTGCGGGGGACGGACCTTCGCCCACGTGGCGTATCGCCGGCAGCTGCAGTTGAAGACCGACATCGTTCGCGATGCGTTTCGGCGGACCGGGGGACTGGACCTCGACGAGCCGCTCTCGGTTGTCGCGTCACCGGAACGCGGGTATCGGATGCGTGCCCGCCTGCATGTGGACGCCGAGCGGGTCGGGTTCCTCGAAGAGGGGTCTCACCGCGTGTGCGACCTGACCAACAGTGGCCAGTTGTTGCCCAAGACCGAGCGGCTGGTCGAACGACTCGGGTCACAGGCGCCCGCGCTGGCGCGGGCCGGGGTGAGAACCATCGAACTGGCCGAAGACCTGGCCGGCGACCAATGCGTCTTGCACCTGCCGCGGTCAGGAGATATCGGTGGAGCGGCCGATGGATGGCGGGCGTTGGCCGAAGTGCCCGACGTTACCGGACTGACCACCGAGGCGGAGGTGGGCGCGGTCGGCCCGAGGGTCCTCGCCGGGGCGCCGGTCGTGACCGACTCGCTAGCGTCGTTCCTGCCGTCGGACGGTGCGGGCAACCTGACGCTACGCCGGCATGCGCCCGCGTTTTTTCAGGCGAATCGATATGTCGTGCGGGAACTCGTGACGGCCGTGGCTGATCTGGTTTCTGGAGCCGAGGTCGTCGACCTCTATGCGGGAGTCGGGTTGTTCGCGGTGTGCATCGCGGCCAGACAGGGCGGCCACGTGACCGCGGTCGAGCGCGACTCGTCCAGTGTGCCGGACTTGCGGTCAAACGCGGCACTGTTGGATCCGGTCGTCGAGGTGGTCCGCGCGCCGGTGGAGACCTATCTGAAGCGCACGCCCCGCCTCACGGGTACGTCCGTGATTGTCGATCCCCCGCGGGCGGGGCTCTCTCGGGAGGTGCTGACAAGACTGGCCCGAGCCCGCCCAGACCGGATCGTGTATGTCTCGTGCGACGTAGCGACCCAGGCCCGCGATCTCCGCGCGCTCGGCCTACAGGGCTACTGTGTCACCCGTGTCCAGGCGTTCGATATGTTTCCGAACACGCCGCACGTCGAGACGGTGGTCCTGCTCGAACAGAGCGGGTCTCCTACATCCTCTCCGGCACTTCGCAGCCCATCAGCCCCAGCGCGCGTGTCATCTGCGACTCGAAATAACTGACCCCGGCGGCCCGCCAGCGCCGCCGGGCGTCGTCCTGCTCGGCCAGAACTGGGCTGCTGTGGTAGAAGCCGTTGAAGCGTTGCGCCAGTCCGAACGCGTACTTTGCGAGCGTCGACAACTCGAGCGTGCGGACCGCCTGCTCAGCGACTTCGTCGAGACGGGACGCGTCCAGGATGAGATCCCAGAGCCCGTCGCCCGACTCGTCTGTCAACCCGGCGGTGGAGGTCGTGGCCAGTTCCGCCAGCAGGGTCGTGGTCTCCAGCCCGTGACGGTCATGGAGTTTGTGCAGGATCTTGCGCGCGCGTACCGCGGCGTACTGAAGATACGGCCCGGTTTCCCCCTCGAAGCTCAGCGCCTCGTCGATGTCGAACGCGATCACCTTCCCTTTCGAATACTTGATCATGAAGTACCGCACCGCCGCCGTGGCGATGATCGTCGCGATGCGTCGCTGGGCGTCGGACGCGAGGTCCTCGTGCCGAGCCGCCACCTCTTGTTCCGCGTGTGACGTCATCTGGTCCAGCAGGTCGTCGGCCTTGACGCCGAGCCCCTTCCGGCCGGAGACCTCGACGAACGGCTTGTCGCCCTCGGCGTCGGCATAGCCCAGGGTGCGGGCGGTGGACCGCGAGAGGGCGACCATTTCATAGGAGAAGTGCACCGACTGCTCGGCCTCACGCGGGTGACCGAGGGCGTTGAGGGCCTGCACCAGCAGATCCTGCAGGTAGCTCTGCCGTGTATCGATGACGTTGTAGACGGCGCTGGCGCGGCCGAACGGCGGTGTTGGCGGTGTGTCCGGGGGACGCGCCGTGTCGACGCTGGAGGTGGCCCACAACGGTCGGCCGGACGGTTGGGTGCCGAACCACCGGTATCGGAAGTCATTGCCCAGCAGTCCGAATTTCCACAGTTGATAGGCGATGTCTTTCCCCACGTAGGTGACCGTGCCATTGGAACGGACGATCACTTTGAGTCGCGCGTCGTCGTCGCTGTCCGCGGGCTCGGTCGCGGCGCCGTTGTTGTCGGTCGCGGCGCCCGCGCCGGTGTCGGCATCCTCTATCGGCATGACCCAGCAGCCCGCGAGTCGGCCGTCGGGTTGGAGGAACACGGCGCCGGAAGATTTCAGGATCTCGAACGCGCGCGCCCAAAATTGGAGCCGGATGATGTCGCCCTCCCAGCTGAGCAGGTCGTACTCGATGCCGAGTCGGGCCATCGTATTCAGATGGCAACGCACGATCCGGTCCGTTAGCAGCCGGGCGATCGCGGCGGTCGGGTCCGTGTCATGTTCCAACTCCTGCAAGGTGGCCCGGCGATGCGTCAGTCGTGAGTCGTCCTGGTCGTACCACTCCGTGACCCGGGCATAGAGATTCCAACAGTAGTAGTCGAACCGAGGTTGGTCGACGAGCACCCGCAGGTCGTCCAGCCCCTTGCCCTCGAGTTTGCGGAGACCGACCACGATGTCGGCCACCTGGACGCCGGTATCGTCGATGTAGTTCTGCACCTCGACCTCGGCGCCGCGGAAACGAAGTAGCCGGCACAACGTGTCACCCAGCGCCGCGTTCCGGAGATGGCCCACGTGCGCCGCCTTGTTCGGGTTGATGGCGGTGTGCTCGACCACGGTCTTTGGACCCCTGGCGGGGTTCGCCTCGGTCGTTCCGCTCATCCAGCCGCGGGCGCACGCCGCCCGGTCGAGAAAGACATTGAGATAGCCAGCGCCGGTCGGTTCCAGACGACCGAGCCCGTCCAGGTGGCCGGCGTCCCCCACCGCTTCGGCGATCTCGCCCGCGATGACCCGGGGTGCTCTCCGCAGCGTGCGGGCCAGTTCAAAGGCGACGGTGACCGCGAGATCGCCCAGCCGGCGGTTCGGCGGGTACTCGATCGCCATGGTGGGCATCGACTCGGGGTCGAGTCCGTACCGCGTCGACAGGGCCAGGGTGATTCGTTCACGAAGCAGGGTCTGAAGCGGCAGTATCATGAGGCGCGTTTCGAGGTGTCGATGATGGGCGTCGCGGGGTGTCGTCGGTCAGGGCGCGTGCGCGTTGGTGATCGCCCGGCGTGTTGACGTTCAGGAACAGTCTACCGTCGAGGTCGAACGGCGCAATTTCCGGAGCATCGATGTGGGTCACGCGAATCACCTGGTCCAGGGCCGAGACCCGGCGCGCGCCTCGTTCGAGGTGGGTCCGAATCGGCTCAATGCAACTCCGAGCATACACGGCGCACAAAGGCTGCGGGCCCGCGGCGGTGCGCGGCACGGCGGCGTCGGTCTTCCCGACCCGTGTCACCAGGTGCCGGAGGAACGACGTCGTGAGGAACGGAAGGTCGCAGGCCACCACCACCGTGTGCTCAGTTGGCGCCCGGACCAGCGCGGTGTACACACCGCTCAGCGGCCCGGCGCCCGGTATAAGATCCGCGCACACACGCAGGCCCGACCCCCGAAAACGGTGCGGGTCGTTGGTGACGATCAGGATATGTTCCGCGACGTGGCGCAGCACGGACAGCTGCCGATCAATGATCCGCCGGCCACCCACGGTCAGGGCCCATTTGTCGACCCCACCCAGGCGTGTTGCCTGGCCCCCCGCGATGATGGCCGCCGTGCGCACCGTCAGGACCCTGGCTGGACCCGATCGACCATGGAGACCGCCGAAGCGTCGCACTCGACTCCAGTGTCCGCCGCTGCCATACGCGTGGTCGGCACGCTCCTCGCTCGTGGCCGGGTGGGCGCCTTGATGCCCAAACGTGCCACACCTATCTTCAACCAAGGTCGTCAACCTTAACAGATGTCGGAACCGAAAATCGGGCGGGCGCTTGCGTCGAGCCTGCACCAGGCGATCAACGAGCTCATGCCCGCCAGGGTCGAGTTCTACGAGAGCTGGCTGACGCCGGGCCGTATCCGGCAAGGGGCACTCGGCCGCGCGCGACTCGCCGCCGTCCTCAGCTTCTTACGCCAGGAAGGGGAGGGGTACGAGGCGGTCGTCCATCGGGCCGGACGCTACACGGCGAACTGGACGGCGGAGACCATCCCGTCGCTGGAACGCGGCGTGGTGCGCCGACTGCCCCCCCCGTTGCGGATTCGCGCGACGCTGCGTAAGGCCGGGCGTCTGATGCGTTATCTGCACGAAGACAGTCAACTGGACAGCATGGTCCGGCGCGGCACCGCCGTCGTCCAGATCGGCGGGTCTGTCTTTTGTGATGTGCGCGAGCGAGCCGCGGCTCCGCTGTGTGGGTTCTATGCCGCGTTGCTCCAGCGGTATTTCGAGTTCTTCGGCCTGCCCTGTTCCGCCGAGTTGTTGCGATGTCGCGGGACCGGCGACCCGTCGTGTGAGCTGCTCCTTGACACGACGGTCGTGTCCGCGCCGGTCGCGACGGACCCCTCCATGGGTCCCGTGGGGGTCGAGCCGACGGACGAAGGAGCGTGATCCGCCGGGCCCATGGTGGCCCTTGCGTTCCGGAGGACGCCGCGATACCGTGGGTTCTAGAGCCGCTTCAGGTATGCGTTTACCCAGGAGACCGTGGATGACAGCTCAGGGCTCCCGTCTGGCGGTCGGTCTCATGGTGACCGCTACGGCGCTGTCTTGGCTTGTGCGTCCGTTGGTGGCCGGCCAAGCCTCGGATCGCCCGGCTGTGCATGTCGCTGAGGTGGACGCGCTCATCCAGCCGGCCTCGGCGGAGTTCATCAAACAGACGTTGAATCGCGCGGACGCCGCCGATGCCGCTCTGGTGGTGCTGGTGCTTCGCACGCCGGGCGGCTTGGTCGACTCCACGCGCGACATCAATACCAGTATCATCGAGGCCCAGACCCCGGTCGTCGTCTATGTGGGCCCAAGCGGCGCCCGCGCCGCATCGGCCGGGTTTTTGATCACGATTGCGGCCGATGTCGCCGCGATGGCACCAGGCACCCATATCGGGGCCGCGCACCCCGTCTCCGGGACCGGCGAGGCGATGGACGACACCGCGGCCGAGAAGGCGGCGTCGGATGTCGCCGCCTATGCCCGCTCGCTCGCGACCCAGCGTCGGCGCAACGTCGCGTTGGCGGAGCAGGCCGTGACCAACAGCGAATCGTTCACCGAAGTGGAGGCGTTGGAGTCCGAGCCGCCGTTGATCGATCTGGTGGCCGACGATCTGGACAGCCTGCTCGAGACGTTGGATGGCCGCGCCGTCACCCGATGGGATGGGAGCACACAGATCCTGCGGACGGCCGGGGCGCCGATCGAGCATATAGAGATGAACTGGCGGCAGCGGCTGCTGAGCGCTATTGCGCATCCGCAGATTGCCGTGTTGCTGTTCAGCCTCGGCACGCTCGGACTGACCATCGAGCTGTGGACCCCGGGCGCCGTGCTGCCTGGGGTGGCGGGGGGGCTTTGCTTGCTGCTGGCGTTCTTCGCGTTCCAGATCATGCCGATCAACTACGTCGGCTTGCTCCTGGTCGTCTTTGGTCTGGTGCTGCTCATTCTCGAAATGGTGACGGCGGCGTTCGGGGTGCTGGCGGCCGGTGGTGTGATCAGCATGATTTTCGGTCTCGCCATGTTGATCGACTCTCCGGCGCCTGAGCTGCAGCTGGGCTGGCCGTTCATTCTCTCGACGATGCTGGCGTTGGCGGCGATCGTGGGATTCCTGGCCCGGCTCTCGCTGCGGGCCCAGCGCCGCCGGCCGGTCACGGGCACGGCTGGTATGATCGACGAGTCGGGCGAGGTGCTCGACGATGTCGGTCCAGGCGGTGGAGGCCGGGTGTCGACCCACGGCGAGATCTGGTCGGCGATCGCGCCTGAACCGATCCCGCGGGGGACGCGCGTGCGGGTGGTGGCCATCGATGGGATGACTCTGACGGTGTCGCCAGAGCGCCCTGCCGTAGCGGACCCGGCGCAAGGAGTGCACATATGAGTCCCATTCTGATCTTTGCCCTTGTCGTGGCGTTGTATCTGGCCAATTCGGTCAAGATCCTGAACGAGTACGAGCGGGGCGTCATCTTTCGCCTGGGCAAGTTGCTGCCGCGGCCGAAGGGCCCCGGTGTCATTCTCGTCTTTGCGCCCATTGATCGGATGGTCCGGGTGGGATTACGGACCATCGTCATGGACGTGCCACCGCAGGACATCATCACCCGCGACAACGTGTCGGTGACGGTGAACGCGGTCCTCTACTTCCGGGTGATGGACCCGACGAAAGCGATTGTCGAGGTTGAGAGCTTCAACTACGCTACGTCACAACTGGCCCAGACGACCTTGCGCAGCGTGCTGGGGCAGGTCGAGTTGGACGATCTGCTCTCGGAACGCGATCAGCTCAACCAGGACCTGCAGCGCCTGCTCGATCAGCAGACAGATCCGTGGGGGATCAAGATTTCGGCGGTCGAGGTCAAGCATGTGGATCTCCCGGAGAACATGCAGCGCGCCATGGCCCGACAGGCCGAAGCCGAGCGTGAGAAGCGTGCGAAAATCATCCATGCGGAGGGCGAATTCAACGCCTCGGAGCGCCTCGCGCAGGCGGCCGACGTCATGAGCGGTCAGCCGCTGGCCATTACCCTGCGCTATCTCCAAACGCTGACCGAGATTGCCGGCGAGAAGAACTCCACCATTGTCTTTCCGCTGCCGGTCGAGTTCCTGAATTTGCTGCAGCCCAAGCGATCTGCTGGCTCCGATGGTGAACAGCCCCAGGAGTGACCCGGCGCCCAGCGCGAAGCAGCTGGTCTTTCTGGCGATCATGGCGACCGTGGTCGCCGTGATTGTGTTCCTGTGCGGCGTGCTCGTCGGTCGCGGAGTGCCGGCTCGACGCACGGCGATCGGGACGGTGTCCGATGTCTTGCCCGGTGGCCGTGCGCAGGTCGCGATCGGGGTGCCGGTGCTGCCCGTGGATGAGGACGCCGAGACGGCATCACCGCTCGCGGATCTGAGCTACTTCGAGCGACTGAACGGCACTGAACCGGTGGTGGAGGCGGCTGATCTGCGGCGCGGGGATCTGGACGCGTCGACGGCGGACGGAGACCCGCCCGGGGCCGCGTCTGCCATCGCGCTCACCGAGGGGAGCGTTCCACCCCTGACAACCCCATCGGCCCCCGAGGAGGCGGACCCCGGTTCGGCCGGTGGGATGTTCGTGCTGCAGGTGGCGGCCCTGGCGGAGAGCGACGAAGCGAATCAAGTGGCAGAAGGCTTGGTGGCGAGCGGCTACCCGGCGTTCGTGGTCGCCCCGGCGCCTGATGCGCCGGTCGCCGTCTTCCGGGTGCGCGTGGGGCCCTATGTGGACCGCGCGGAGGCGGAAGCCGCGGGTCGCCGGTTGGAGACCGAGCAACGCTTCAAGCCCTGGTTCATCCAGCTCTAATTTCCCTCCGTCCAGAAAGAGTCTTGACAGTGGCAGTGGAACTCGAGGATCAGATCCGGCGTTACGAACAACTCGTGGAGCGGTCGGCCGCCTTGCGCGGCTATCTTTGACGCGCCAGGCGTGGGACAGGAGTTGGCTGCACTGGAAGCCCAGGCGGCGGCTCCTGATTTCTGGAAACGTCCCGAACAGGCCCAGGATGTCTTGCGACGCCGTCGGCGGCTGCAGGCGGATTGCGACCTGTCTGAATCCCTGGATCAGAAGACCAGCGACCTCCAGGTACTCGTCGATTGGGCCGGTCAGGGAGAAGACGTCGGCGATGACCTGCAGGCCGGGCTCGACGGGCTGGATCGCGAAGTCGAGGCGGGCGAGATCAAGAAGATGCTCGGCGGCGAGCATGACGACAAGAACGCCATCCTGACCATTCACCCCGGCGCCGGCGGCACCGAGTCACAGGACTGGGCCGAGATGTTGGCGCGCGCCTATCTGCGCTGGGCGGAGCGGCGTGAATTCAAAGCGGAGATCATCGAGTGGCAACCGGGCGAAGAGGCCGGGATCAAGGCCGCGACGCTGACGGTGACGGGTGACTTCGCCTACGGCCTGTTGCTCGCTGAGGCCGGCGTCCATCGGCTGGTGCGCATTTCCCCGTTCGACCAGGCGGCCCGCCGGCACACCTCGTTCGCGTCGGCGCATGTCTGGCCCGAACTGCCCGACGACATCGACGTCGAGATCGAAGACAAAGAGCTGCGTATCGATACGTTCCGCTCGAGCGGGGCCGGGGGGCAGCACGTCAACGTGACCGACTCGGCGGTGCGGATTACCCACCTGCCGACAAACATCGTGGTGTCGTGCCAGAACGAGCGGTCGCAGCACCGCAATCGGGACGCGGCGATGAAGGTGTTGCGGTCGAGGCTGTATGACCTCCGAGAGCGCGAGCAGCAGGCGAAACTGGCGGAACTCGGGGGGACAAAAAAGGTAAACGCGTTCGGCAGTCAGATCCGCAACTACGTCCTCCACCCCTACCAGATGGTCAAAGACCTTCGCACCCAGGTCGAGACGGGCAACGTGGACCGGGTGCTCGACGGCGACTTCGACCCGTTCATCAAAGCCTACCTGATGCAAAAAGCGGTCGGCGACCAGTCGTCAGGCTAGGACTCGCAGTCACGCCCGGTAGATTGCGGGTTGAGTAGTCGCGCTCGGGCGGTGGGAGCGGCCATCTCGATCCGTGAACCGGACCTTTTCAGACGGGGCTGCGCCCCGAACCCCACGCGGGCGCCTCGTCGGAAAACCTAGGGTTGGAAGAGGCTGCCGGGTTGCGTATTGGCCACGAACGCTTCCTGGATGGCGTTCGGTGCCCACGGTTCGGTGACCTTTCCGGTCGTGCCGTCTACAGTGACGAAGACGATGTTGCTGGGGGGCACGAATCCGCTCGGCGCCGGACGGTCTTCGATATAGGCCCGCATGAAGTCACGCCAGATCGGCAGTGCTACCGTGGCGCCATCCTGGCTGTTGCCGAGTGATCGCTTGGTGTCGAACCCCACCCAGACGCCAACCGTAATATCTGGATCGAAACCGACGAACCACCCGTCCGTAAAGTCGTCGACGGTGCCAGTCTTGCCGCCGACCGGCCACCCCAGCGACTTCGCGCTTCGACCGGTGCCGCGTTCCACGACGCCGCGGAAGATGCTCAGCATCACGTAGGCGGTGTCGGGGCGGATCGTATCGTGCGCTTCCGGTCGGTTCTCTTCCAGCACCATGCCTTCGCGGTCGGAGATTCTCGTGATCTCGTAGGGCGTCATCCGGACACCGCGGTTGGGGAAGACCGAATACGCGCTCGTGATCTCTTCTAGCGTCGTTTCCGCTGAGCCAAGCGCGACCGAGAGGAACGCCGGCACCTCCGAGGTAATGCCGAACCTGGGTGCATACGACACGACCGTTTCCGGTCCCATGGCGTTCATCAGTTGGACCGCCGGTATATTGATCGACTTTTCGAGCGCGTAGCGGAGCGTGACCGGGCCCAGGAACTCATTCTTGTAGTTGGACGGCTCGTACGGCTCCTGGTTGGGACCCGCGTACAGGCTGACCGGCTCGTCCATGATGATCGACGCGGCGGTATAGCCCTGGTCGATCGCGGCCGTGAAGACAATGCCCTTGAACAGCGACCCCAATTGGCGTTGGGCCTGGGTCGCCCGATTGAACTTGCTGCGGTCGTAGTTGAACCCGCCGACCATCGACAGCACCTGGCCGGTGCGATTGTCGAGGGCCAGTAGTGCCCCTTCCACCTCCGGCGGCTGTTCGAGCGTGCTGGTGATCGCGCCAGACGCCTCGTCGATGCCGACGACCGCCACTTCGACGAGGTCGCCCGGTACGGCTAGTTCCTCAGCGCGCTGTCGGCGTGTCCAACTGAAACCGTCAGGTGGAATCACCGTGGTGTAGCGGCCGATGCGCGCCTGCAGCGTGCCGCCATCGGTACCGGTGACGACGGCCGGCACGACGTCGCCTTCCGTAATCGCGAATTGCCACCGGCGATCCGTATAGTCGGCGATGGTCGTGCCGTCATCGGTGACGTTGCCCTCTGGTGCCCGATACCCCAGCCGCTTGTCGATCACGCGGAGCCATTTTTCAACCGCGACATCCGCCGCCGCCTGCAGCTTGGCGTCAAGCGTCGTGTGCACCTCCAGCCCATCCTCATACAGCGAACTGGCGCCATAGGTCGCTTCGAGATGCTGGCGCACTTCCTCGACGAAGTAGGGCCCGATCGTGTTGTTCTGATCGGTGCGCTCAGCCAGCACGATATCGCTGGCGATGGCGGCCTCCGCGTCGGCCGCCGTGATGTGGCCATTGTCCCGCATCTGGCCGAGGACGTAGTCGCGGCGTTCGCGGGCCCACTCAGGGTTGACCAAGGGGCTCTGTCGCGTGGGAAGCTGAAAAATACCGGCGATCATCGCGGCTTCAGCCAGTTCGAGGTCCAGCGCCGGCTTGCCGAAGTAGAGGCGCGAGGCCGCTTCCACACCGTAGGCGCCGCTGCCCAGATACATCTGGTTGCAATACAGCGTGAGAATCTCGCGTTTGGTGTAGCGTTTCTCGATCTGAATCGTGATCAGTGCCTCTTGGAACTTGCGGCTCGGGACCTTCTCGAGCCCCAGCGGCGCGGCGCCTCCGAGCGAGACCTGTCGAGCCAGTTGCATGGTCAGGGTGCTGGCGCCTCGCAATCGCCACCGCAGCACGTTCTGCACCATCGTGATCGCCATGCGTCGCAGGTTGAATCCGAAGTGGTCAAAAAAAGCCGCGTCTTCGGCCGAGGTGATCGCTTGGCGGAGCACCTCCGGGATGTCGTCGTACCCGATGACGACGCGCCGCTCCGTGGCGAATTGATGGATTTCCTCGCCCCCGGCGGCATAGACCCGGGTGATGGTGCTCGGCGCATAGTCGTCCAGCGTCGACACTTCCGGGAGGTCGGGCGAGTAGGCGAATATCACGCCGCTGATGCCGCCGGCGAGGGCGGCCACCACGAGCGCGAAGACCACCTTGGCCTGTCCGGCGAACGGGTTCTTCGAGAGGGCCACGTTGCACTCCTAGCTGGGAGACCGCACGTCCCCTCCATTGTACCGCAGCGATCGGGCCAGTTGGCGTGGCGTTTCGCCGAGGCGCCGCACCCGTGCTCAGCCACACCTCTCTGTGAATGCCACCGACACCGATTCCCGTGCGGGTGGGATGCCCTCGACTCGAGAGCCGTCTTATAACTTTACAAATACACACTCATATTTTATACTTGCGATAGCATTATATTGCGGTGTCGTCAGACTGTGTCGATACTCCTTAAACTCTTTCAGGAAATGGTGTTATGGGTAAGGTAATCGGAATCGATCTGGGAACGACCAACTCTGTGGTAGCGGTCATGGAAGCCGGCGAACCGGTTGTCGTGACGAATCCAGAGGGGAACCGAATCACCCCGTCCATCGTGGCGTTTGCCAAGAACGGCGAGCGGCTGGTTGGGCAAGTCGCCAAGCGACAAGCGGTGACCAATCCAGAGAACACGTTGTTCTCCATCAAGCGCTTCATGGGCCGGAAGTACACCGAGGTCAATGAGGAAATGAAGATGGTGCCGTACCAGGTCGTCAAGGCCTCGAACGGCGACGCGCGGGTCAGCGCGGGCGACAAGGAATCGTCACCGCCGGAGATCGCCGCGATGATTCTGCAAAAGCTGAAGGAAGCGGCCGAAGAGTATCTCGGCCAATCGGTGGAGCAGGCGGTCATCACGGTGCCGGCATACTTCAACGACGCGCAACGTCAGGCCACCAAGGACGCCGGCCAGATCGCGGGTCTCGAAGTGCTGCGCATCGTCAATGAGCCCACCGCCGCTGCCCTCGCCTACGGACTCGACAAGAAGAAGGACGAGACGATCGCCGTCTATGACTTCGGCGGCGGCACCTTCGACATCTCCATTTTGGAGGTGGGCGAGGGCGTGGTCGAGGTCAAGGCGACCAACGGCGACACCCACCTGGGTGGCGACAACCTCGACCAACGCATCATGGATTGGATCGCCGACGAGTTCCAGAAGAGCGATGGTATCGACTTGCGGAAGGACCGCATGGCGCTCCAGCGGCTCAAGGAAGCGGCCGAGAAGGCGAAGATGGAGCTGTCGACCTTGGTCGAGACGGAGATCAATCTTCCGTTCGTGACCGCCGACCAGTCCGGGCCGAAGCACCTGGCCATGAAGCTGAGCCGCGCCAAGTTCGAGCAGCTCGTCGAGGAACTGCTGCAGCGGACGGTGGAGCCGGTCAAGCGGGCGCTGGCGGATGCCGGGACCGAGCCGTCGCAGATCGACGAAGTCGTGATGGTGGGCGGGTCTACTCGGGTGCCTCGGGTCCAGGCGATCGTCAAGGAGCTGTTCGGGAAGGAGCCCCACAAGGGGGTCAATCCGGACGAGGTGGTGGCCGTCGGCGCGGCGCTCCAGGCGGGCGTGCTCGCCGGTGAGGTCAAGGACCTCTTGCTGCTCGATGTGACCCCGTTGTCGCTCGGTATCGAGACGTTGGGTGGGGTGATGACCACGCTCATCGAGCGCAACACCACGATTCCCAGCAAGAAGAGCGAAACGTTCTCCACCGCCGCCGATAGTCAGACCAGTGTCGAGGTGCACGTGCTGCAGGGCGAACGGCCCATGGCCAAGGACAATCGCACCCTTGGCCGATTCCATCTGGTGGGTTTGCCGCCAGCGCCTCGCGGCGTGCCGCAGATCGAAGTGACGTTCGACATCGATGCGAATGGCATCGTCAATGTCTTCGCCAAGGACCAGGGCACGGGCAAGGAGCAGCGGATTACCATCACGGCGTCGAGTGGGCTCTCGAAGGAGGAAGTCGAGAAGATGATGCGCGAGGCGGAGACCCACTCCGAAGAAGACAAGAAGCGGAAGGATGCGATCGAGGCGCGAAACCAGGCCGACCAGGCTGTGTATGGCGCTGAAGGGATGTTGAAGGACGCCGGCGACAAGCTGTCTGATGCCGACAAAGCCCCGGTCGAGAGCGCCATCGCCGACCTGAAGAAGGCGCTCGAGTCCGAGGAGGGCGAAGGGATTACTCAGGCGCTGGAAGCGTTGACCGCCGTGCAGCACAAGGCGGCCGAGCAGATGTACAAACAGGGAGCCGCCGAGGCGGCGCCGGACGATCAGGCCACCGGAGGGCCTGGGGAGTCCGGTGGGCCCGGGGGAGCCAGCGCGGGCGATGCCCCCCCGGTCGACGCCGCGGAGGGCGAAGTCATCGACGCGGAAGTGGTCGAGGAGAAGAAGTAGCCACCTGTGCCGCCGGCGGGGCGGGGCGGGGCGGGGTGGGGAGTCATGGATTTCTATGTCATTCTCGGCGTCGACCGTGCCGCGTCATTGAGCGACGTGAAACGCGCGTATCGCCGACTGGCCAGGAAACACCATCCCGACATCAATCCGGGAGACCCGGAATCGGATGCGTTCTTCGTGCGCGTGACCGAGGCATACGAGACGTTGGTCGATCCCGACCGACGGCAGGAATACGATGAGCACGGGCGGCGGCGGCCGGATGCCTCGGTGGCCGAGGTTGGCGATGTCGAGTTCGAGGGATTCGATTTTTCGGGACCGGCGGTGGGGGGGGAATCCGCCTCGACGTTTGGCGATCTGTTTGCCGATGTCTTCGCTCAGTCCGCCGGCGGCCGGTCCCGCGAGGCCAGTGCCGACGGCGTCGATCTCCACGTCCAGTTGGTCGTGCCGTTCGAGGACGCCCTGCGCGGCGGCACGCGCGAGGTCACGGTGACCAGGGTGGTGCGGTGTGACGCGTGCCGTGGCACGGGAGCCAGGCTGGTGGCCGAAGGCCGATGTCCGGGGTGCGCCGGGAGCGGCCAGTCACGGTGGACACGAGGGCACATGGTGTTCTCGCGTCCGTGCGCCCAGTGTGGCGGGAGTGGCCGCCGGCGTCACCGACCGTGCGGTGTCTGTCGGGCGGCGGGAATGGTGTCGCGCACCGAGGCGGTAGACGTGCCGATACCCCCTGGTGTCACCGACGGCACTCGGCTCCGGCTGGCGGGGGAGGGGAGCACCGCGCGGCGTGGCGGTCCGGCCGGAGATCTCACCATCACCGTGGAGGTCGAGCCGCACCCTCTCTTTCGGCGCGACGGCGACGATCTTCACCTCACGGTGCCCGTCGCGGTCCACGAAGCCGCCCTCGGCGTCCGGGCCGAGGTGCCAACGGTGAGTGGTCGCGCCAAAGTCCGCATTCCGCCAGGCACCCAGTCCGGTCAGTGTTTCCGGTTGCGCGGCCGGGGGGCGCCGTCGCCTCTGGGCGGCGAGCCCGGGGATCTGGTGATCTGCGTGCGGATCGTGTTGCCGCCGGTCATCGATGAGCGGTCGAAGGAACTGATGAGGGAACTCGGTCGAATCAACACTGAGGATGTTCGCGCGGAGCTGCTGAGGTAGTGCCACGAACAGGATGCGGGGCAACGCCCCGCGGCCGCGGAGTGGGGCACTCGGGGTCCCCGCGTAGCGGTCGCGTGGGGTCCGGGGCGCAGCC
>JAPYUM010000069.1:4810-21902 GCA_029940535.1 Vicinamibacterales bacterium | reverse complement strand
CGGCGGTCAGGATGGCCAGAACACCGACCGTCGGTCGTCTCCGCGCACCAACGCCGCTCCAGGGCATCGCGTCCAGTCCCCGGTGCCCCGGGGCATGAGACGGCGGCGGGCCGCGGCGGCGCATCCTGCATGCCTGTCAGCCCATCCGATCGGGTTCTGGTTCGGATGGTCCATTGTCAGCGAAGCCTCACATTTCTCAAGCGGGTCGCGAACCGGTGACGACGCGACCCGTCGGGCGTGGTATTACTAAAGGTTCTGAGTTGACGGCCAATGGCCTCGTAGCGTCTGGTGGGTGAGGCTGTCGGCGTACTGAAATGCCCTTTTGCTCGATGGTCGCGCGAGTGCGTCGCGTGGCCTCGGGGGTCCGCACAGGAGGCAATCTGATCATGCGAAAATTCGCCCTCGTCCTCGTGACTGTCGTGGCGGCCGGCCTGCTGGCCGGTCCCGCCTTGCTCCAAGAACTCGCTCCCCAAAGCCCGAGCCCCTACGAATCAGTGGATGGCTGGTTGGAGCCGTTCGCCGGCGCCGGATTCGCGTTCGGCGGCAACTCGGGCGTGCATGTCGAGTCGTCCGACCGCATCTTCGTCGTGCAGCGGGGCGAGACCCGGTTGCCCGACACGGTGCCACCTGGCTTCGCCGGGTTCGTTGGCTCCATCGGGATCAACGCGTTGACCGATACGGACCGCCGTACCTGGCAGAACTGTATCTATATCGTCGATAGCGACGGGAACTTGGTCGAGGTATGGGACCAGTGGGACCACCTGTTCGAGGGGTCTGAGGGCCCGGGACCGCACCGCATTCGAATCAGCCCCTATGACCCTGACAAGCGGGTGTGGGTCGTGCACGAGACGGGACATCAAATCTTCGTGTTCTCGAACGACGGCAGCGAACTATTGGCGACCTTCGGGGAGAAGGACGTTCCAGGGAACGACGAGACCCATCTCGGGGGGCCGCAGGATGTCGCGTTCTTCCCCGACGGTCGGGTGATGGTGGCTGATGGCATCATCAACGGGCGGGTGATGATTCTCGATGCGGACCTGAACTACATCACCGAGTTCGGTGGAGAGCCCGGGGACGGGCGCGGACGGTTCAATCGTCCGCATAGCCTCGCCCTTGGACCGAATGGCCGGATCTTCGTCGCCGATCGCGACAATCGACGGGTCCAAGTCTTCAACGAGACGACACGCTCAGCGTGGTATCACCCGAACATTTCGCCGATTGCCACCTGGCCCGGGTTTGACTTACCGCTCGACATCATCGTCAACCAGTACGACGTCTTTGTCACCGATGTGTCGTCTGCCGGCGCCAGCATCGTCCAGCTCGACCTGAACGGGAATCCGAAAGTTCGGGCCATGCTGCCCACCGAAGGATCTGGCATGTTTCGGGAGATGCACTCGTTCTCGGTTGACACCGACGGCAATCTCTACGGCGCCGACAACCAGCACGCGCGTCTCCAGAAACTGGTGCCGAAGGCTGACGCCACGGCGGAGCAGCTGATCGATCCGCCGTTCGTGGAAGCGGACGCCTTGCCGTAGCCAGCGGCCTCGAGGCGGCAACTGATGCGGCGATGTCCCAATTGCTGGATGGAGGTCCGTCGGTCCAACGTGCGTTGATACGAGTGGGTACTGGTGAGCACGGGTCGGCTGCGTCCCTATCGCTGTAGGTACTGTCTCCATCGCTACTGGGCCCCGCCCGGTGGTCGGGGTGGTGGTGTGTCAAAAGAAACGAAGCCAGACGAGCGTCCCGCAGACGTGTGATCGCCGGCAGACGGCGTGGTGACGCGGGGCGGCTGGGCCGTTCCCGGGTGGCGAGACGAGCAGGAGGATCGAGATGGCTCGAGGACGTGCCTTGCGGGTCGTCGGGAGTGTGGCCGCGTTGGTGGTCATGTTCGGTTTGGGATGGGTCGTGGCCAAGACCGGGGCCGGCCAGGCCGTGCCGACCGAGTCGTTGACCGACCTGGAACGGCAGTTCACGGAGCGTATGCAGGACGTGGTGTTGGTGGGGAACTTCACCATCGACGGTCGCGAGACCCGGGGGGGTAGCCCGGAGCGCTACGAGCTCAGCCGTGTCGCGAAGGTCGATGACGACCAATGGCGGTTCGACGTGCACATGGTGTACGGCAGCGTCGACGTCACGCTGCCGGTGGTGGTGCCTATCGTCTGGGCGGGCGATACGCCGATGGTCACCATCACCGACTTTTCCATTCCCACGCTGGGCACGTTCACGGCGAGAGTCTTCTTCTACGACGACCGGTATGCCGGGTCGTGGCAGCACGGCCAGTATGGCGGGCTCATGTACGGGGCGATCGAACCGATGGACGCGGACTGACGCACGGCCAACCGTCTCCAGAGTGCCCGGGTTCGGCCGGGACAGCAACGCTACCGGCGCTTGAGAAACGCCCGCATCAGACGACGAGGCTCGTCGGTCTGATAGGCGTCGGCGAACGTCTGCAGGCTACGCTCGATGGCCTCGTCGAGAGGGACCGTGTCCCACAGACGGACCAACTGTTTTTGCAGGCGGATCGCCCGCGGTCCGGCCGTGCCGATGGCGCGGATCCACTCCAGGGAAGTCACATCGAGGTCGGCCGCGCCGCCGACCCGGTCAACCAGCCCGCACTGCGCAGCCTCCGCCGCCGTGATCGACCGGCCGGTATACACCAGCTCTCGCGCTTTGCCCGCCCCGACCAATCGAGGGAGCAGGGCCGCCTCGATGACCGACGGGATACCGACATTCACTTCCGGCATGCCAAAGGTCGCCGTGTCGCTCGCCACCCGGAGATCGCACGACATGGCGATTTCGAGACCGGCGCCCAGGCAATATCCCTGGATGCGGGCGATCACCGGCACCGGCAGTGCGCGAATCGAGGCACAGGCGACATGCAGGCGGGAGATGAATGCCCGCGCGCGGCCGGGGTCGAGGTCTGCCATTTCGCGAATGTCCGCACCGCCGATGAAGGCCCGGTCGCCGGCGCCGGTCAACACGACGCAGCGCAACTCGTCGTCCGTCTGCAGGCGCGCGCACCGCGATGTCAGCTGTGCGATCAGCTCCGAGTTCAGGGTGTTGAGCTTCCGGCGGTTGTCTACCGTGACCCGGGCCAGTCGCCCGCCGGCGGGAAGGGCTTCGAATGTGCATCGGATTTGCGGAGCTTCGTCAGACGACATACTCTCTCTCGATTGGGATACGCGAGTTTCTCGCGACGGGTGGTGACGGCCGGCGCGCGCCGCGGTGACGCGCCTCGGTAACGCGGATTACGACATTTCAACAGACAACGTCATGCGGCTCAAGGATTCGATTGCGGTGGTGACCGGCGGAGCGAGCGGTATCGGGCGGGCGCTCGCGTGGCGATTTACCACCGAAGGGGCGCGTTGCGTTGTCGTGGTCGACATCGATGAGGACGGCGCCCGGGCGGTGGCGGCCGAAGTGGGGGGCACCGCGATGGTCGCGGATGTGTCACGGAACGCCGATGTCGCGCGCGTCGTCGCCGAGACGGAGGCCCGTGTCGGTCCGATAGACCTCTTTTGTTCCAACGCCGGGGTCTTTGTGCCGGGTGGGGCCGACCTCAGCGATGACCACTGGGAGGCGATCTGGGGAGTCAACGTGCTGGCCCACGTCCATGCCGCACGGGCCGTCCTGCCACCCATGCTGGCCCGGGGGCGAGGCTACTTGCTGCAGACGGCGTCGGCGGCCGGTCTGCTCAGCCAGATAGGATCAGCACCCTACGCCGTGACCAAGCACGCGGCGGTGGGGTTTGCCGAGTGGCTCTCGATCACCTACGGCGACCAGGGTATCGGGGTGTCGGTGCTCTGCCCGCAGGCGGTCCGCACCCGCATGACGGACGGATTGGCCGTCGGCTCGGCCGCCGCCATCGACGGCATGATCGAGCCCGGGCAGGTCGCTGACGCCGTCGTCGCCGGGCTCGCCGATGAACGATTTTTGATCCTGCCTCATCCCGAAGTGCTCGAGTACATGCGTCGGAAGACGGCTGACTATGACCGCTGGCTCCGAGGCATGCGCAAGCTGCAGAAGAGCTTCCCGGCCGTGTCAGAGGCAGGCTGAGGCGCGCGAGGTGCTCGGCTCCTGGGGCAACGTCGGCCCACCTCGACCGGGCTACAGATTTCATTGTGGCGCACGGCTTTAGCCGTGCGATCGCAGGCCTCAAGGCCTGCGCCACAGGGCCTCACTCGGAAACCTAGAAGGCCCGTTCGTAGCGCCACCCGTCGTCGAGCATCCAGACCCGGTGGCGAGGCCCGGCGCAGGCCACCGTGCGTGACGCATACCCGCAGTCTTCCGCGTAGAGCGCCACCCGGCCGCCCTCGACCGGAAGAATCCGACCCAGCATCTGTTCCACCGGCCAGGCATCCACGGCCGCCAACGCGTCATCGACCGTTGTGTGCTCGGCCAGTCGGGTGGTGAGGGCGAAGGTCGGGTTTGCGAACTGCAGGTCGCCCTCGCGATGGGCCACCAGCGCCTCCTCGGGCCGGCGCCACTGATGGGCGTGGATCTCGCCCCCGTCGACCCTGACCGGTGTCCGGTCGGCTTCCGCGGCGAAAAACCAGGTCGCGAATCGAATCGGGCTTGCGGTTGGGGTCGTCCATTGGCAGACCAGATGCAGCGACGTTGGGTCGATCGTGACCCCCGCCTCTTCGTGTGCCTCCCGCGCCGCCGCGCGCCGCGCCACGCCAAGTTCGTCGGGGTCGCCGTCCAGATGGTCGCCGGGGTCGATCCGACCGCCAGGGAACACCCAGTAGCCGCCCATGAACTTCAGGTCCGGGCTCCGGCGCAGGTAGAGGATTTCCAGACCCGACTCGCCGTCTCGCAGCAGAACCACGGACGCGGCCGGCTGCGGCTCGACGATTTTTCCCGGCGCGCTCGCCTTCGATGCCATACCCCATGGTACGCTAGTGTCCCGTCAGCCTTGCGCGCGCCGACCGGCCAGCGCAGACACTGCCCGAAGAACCACCCGCCTACTCATGTCTCCGTTCGACGCGATACTTGTCGTCCTCTGCAGCGTGGCGGGGTTTACCTTGCAAGGTGCCGTTGGGTTTGGGATGGGGATGCTGGGTTCGCCGCTGCTGCTGCTGATCGATAGCCGGTTCGTGCCGGGGCCGATCTTGGCGTCGACGATGGTGTTCACGGGTCTGCTCACGCTCAGAGAGCGGCGCGCCATCGACTTCGGGGGAGTGCGGTGGGCGATGGCCGGTCGGTTCGTCGGTACTCTTCCGGCGGCCGCCGTGCTCGCGCTGCTCCCGGCTGAGCCGCTGAGCGTGGTCTTCGGAGCGATGATCCTGCTGGCCGTCGTCATCAGCGTGTCTGGTCTCCACGTCGAGCCGCGTCCGGTGACTCTGTTCGCCGGGGGAGCGCTGTCTGGTCTGATGGGCACCATCGCGGCAGTCGGCGGACCGCCGATCGCCCTGCTGTACCAGCGTGCGTCCGGGGCCCGGGTGCGCGGCACGCTCTCGAGTGTGTTTCTGGTGGGAACGGTCATGTCCCTGGCGGCGTTGGTGCTCGTGGGGCGGTTCGGCCGTGACGAGCTGCTCCTGAGTCTCGCGCTGTTACCCGGTGCCGCGGTCGGTTTCGTCGTGTCGAGGCAAATCGCGTCGCGGCTCGACCAGGGGTACACGCGACGAGCCGTCCTTGCGGTGGCCAGCGTCGCGGGGCTGATCGTCATTGGTCGCTACTTCGCGGCCTGAACGGGAGCCACGCCGGTCCGTGTCCCAAGGCCTTGACGCCCCGCGAGGCACCCGGGGGTGTTGTGAGGCGACGTGTCGACCGAAACGATACTCGGTAGACAACCCGCCGCCGGCGCGGCGTGGTCATCAACAGCAGACACCGGACTGGTATGCGATCGATACGGTGGGTTCAGGAGGAAGGGCGGAGGCGCGCGAGCCTCTGCCTGTGTCTCGTGCTGGCGGCGACGTCCGTGCTGGGGCACGTGTCCGCGCAGAGCCTGCGGGGCAGTCGGTCGTCGGTGGATCTGCAAGCGGCGGAGGCGGTCGGGCATGACTTCGCGTATGTGGTTGAGCCGGCCCAGATCCGGCAATTCGTGATCGAGGGAGTCCTGGTGCCAGTCCGGGGCACGCACAACTACCGGCTCAAAGATGTCTCCTTTCCGTTCGTGCGACCGGCGGTGAAGTTGTTCATCGAGCGGCTCGCCAGTCAGTACCGTCGCGCGTGTGACGAGCAACTGGTGGTGACGAGCCTGACACGTCCACGGTCACGACAACCGCGCAATGCGTCTGAGCGTTCGGTACATCCGACCGGCATGGCCCTCGACTTGCGTCGCCCGTCCGGTCGTTGTCGCAGCTGGCTCGAGGCGACACTGTTGTCGCTGGAGTCACAGGCGGTCATCGAGGCGACGGCGGAACGACGGCCGCCGCACTATCACGTCGCGGTGTTTCCCGAGCAATACGCGGCCTATGTGGCTCGGCTGACCGAGCGCGCGAAGCCCGACCCACAGCCTGCCCTCCGTGTCTACACCGTGCGACGGGGCGATACGCTGTGGGAGATCGCACGTCGACACGGCACGTCACCGAGCATGCTCCGCCGTGCCAACCGCTTGTCCTCGTCGCGGATTCACCCCGGCCAGACGCTGACGGTACCCGGCGTCCGGCGGTGACCCCGCACCGTCGCATCGACGTGCCCCAAGAGGATTTTTCGAATCGGAGGCAGATCTGTTGGTTCTGAGGTCAGGACCGTTCTACAATGGGATTGCTTCCGGTCGGGGTTGTGCGCAACCAACCTGAGAACCGCCCGAAACTACGTGCGTATGGAGTGTCGAATGAAGGCATCGGTCGGTGTTCTTGCCCTGGTCCTCGGGCTGGCGGCGCAGTCCGCGTCGGCTCAGGAAATTCCGCGGCTCTCGGACGGTCGTCCCGATATGAACGGCATCTGGCAGGTGCTGAACGAGGCGAATTACGACCTCGAACCGCACATCGCCCGTCACTCCATGCAGATGCGCGAGGGCCCGGTCAATCCCGTGCCGGCCATTCCGACCCTGCGGCTTGGGGCGGTTGGCGCGGTGCCTGGGAGCCTGGGGGTCATTGTCGGCGGTGGCACGATTCCCTACACGGCGGATGCGCGTGCCCTGAAAGACGAGAACGCAGCGAGCTGGATCGAGCGCGACCCGGAGGTGAAGTGCAATATGCCGGGCGTGCCGCGCGCGACCTACATCCCGATGCCGTTCCAGGTTGTCCAGAGCGAGAAGGACTTCTTTATCGCATACCAGTTCGCGGGGGCGGTCCGCGACATTTACCTGGATAATCCGGGTCCGTCCCAGGTCGATTCCTGGATGGGGTGGTCGGTCGGCAACTGGGAGGGCGACACCCTGGTGGTGGATGTGACCGGTCTGCTCGACGGGACCTGGCTCGACCGAGCGGGTAGTCATCACAGCATCCAGATGCACGTGGTCGAGCGCTATACGATGATGGGACCGAACCACATCGACTACGAGGCGACCATCGAGGATCCGGAGGTGCTCACGGAGCCGTTCACGATCAAGATGCCGCTGTATCGCCGTATGGAAGAGAACGCCCGGCTGATGGACTTCCGGTGCGTCGAGTTCGTCGAAGAGCTGCTCTTCGGTGAGTGGCGCCGCACGCCGCTGCCCCGGTAGTGCGAGGACGGTCAGTTCAAGGAGGTTGAGATGCGCAGTCGAATCGCGTGCTGTTGCGGCGGACTCGCCGTGGTGTGCCTGGCGCTGGCGCCGATGGCGGCCGGCCAGGGTGGTGATATTCCGCGAACGCCCAGCGGTCGTCCGGACTTGTCCGGCACCTATGACGTGTCGACGCTGACCCCGATGCAACGCCCGACCGACCTGGCGGGTAAGCAGTTCCTCACCGACGAAGAGGCGGCCGGGATCGCCGCGCAGGAGCTGCAGCGAAACATTCAACGCCAGCAGGACAGCGCGCCGGACCGTGGCGCGCCGCCGCAGGGCGGTGACGGATCAACGGGCGCGGCCGGTAACGTCGGGGGCTACAACAGCTTCTGGATCGACCGCGGCACGGAGGCGTTTCAGATCGATGGCCAGTGGCGGACGTCGATCCTGATTGACCCGCCGGACGGCCGATTCCCCCCCGCCAGCGAAGCGCAGAATGCCGCCCGGGCGGCGCGGCGCGCGGCGCTTGGCGCTGGCGAAACGCCGGTTGTTCGACGGTTCCAGAACGACGGCACCGCTTACTGGCTGGAGGCGGGGCTGGACGCACGCGGGCCGTACGACAACATGGAGCAACGGCCGTTCGCTGAACGCTGCATCTTGTCGTTCAGTTCGACGGCCGGTCCGCCGATGATGCCAGCGCTCTACAATAACCACAAGCGGATCGTGCAGTCCGAAGACACGGTCGTGATTCTCGTCGAGATGGTGCATGACGCGCGGGTGGTCAGGATGAATGCCGAGCACGACCCGCCCGAGATCCAGAAATGGCTGGGTGACTCCATCGGGTGGTGGGAGGGCGATACGCTGGTGGTCGAGACCACGAACTTCCGTGACACGCCGGCGTATGCACGGGGCTCGGAGAACATGAAGGTGACCGAGCGCTTTCGGATGGAGAGCGCGGACAAACTGGTCTACACGTTCACCGTCGAAGATGACACCGTGTGGCAGGCGCCGTTCACCGGCGAGTATGCCTGGCCGCGCAGCCCGAACAAGGTATTTGAGTATGCGTGCCATGAGGCGAACTACGCGCTCGAGGGCATCATGAAGGGCGCGCGATTGCTTGAAGCCGATTTCCGGGGTGAAAGCCCGGAAGGTGTCGCCAATCCCACCCGATAGGCAGCAGGCGCTGAGAAGAGACTCCGATACCACTTTCTTAGGAGAAGTCACGATGCGACAGCAGACCTTGATGATGCTCAAGACCGGCGTGGCGGCAATCGCCCTCGCGGGTCTCATGGTGGTGGCGGGTGTGCCGGCCGAAGCTCACCACGCGTTTGGCGCCGAGTTCGATCCGAATCGCCCGGTCGTGCTGCGCGGTCCGGTGGTCAAGGTCGAGTGGGTGAACCCGCATACCTGGATCCACGTGGAAGTGACTGGTGACGACGGGTCCAAGCAGGTGTGGATGGTTGAGGGGGGCACCCCGAATACACTGCTGCGGCGCGGCCTGTCTCGCGATTCGATTCCGATCGGCGCGATGCTGGTGGTCGATGGCTACCAGAGCAAGGACCGCAGCGCCCGAGCCAATGGACGTGACGTGACGTTCGAGGACGGTCGAAAATTCTTCATGGGGTCGTCGGGGACCGGGGCCCCGCGTGACGGCCGCGACGCCACGGAGCCCGAGTAAACCGTCGCCGTTCGCTCCAGTTGTCGGAGTCCGTATCGATGAGGCGCCTGGGGCAGTGTCCCCGGGTGCCTTTTTTTCTGCACACGTGAGAGGCCAGGCTTGCCCCCGCGCGGGGTGGGGCGGCCGTGCTGTCCATGCGTTCCCGGTTCACTCCGACTGACGCCTTGCTCCTCCTGGTCGTCTCTATCTGGGGCAGCAACTTCACGATTGTCAAAGCCGCCATCGAGCAGATCCCTCCGCTCGGATTCAACGCGCTTCGACTCGTGATTGCCTGCGTGGTCCTGGTGGGGGCGGCGCGGCTGTCCGGGGCGGGGCTGCCCGCGCGCGCCGATTGGCCGCGGATGGTCGCGCTGGGCCTCGTCGGTCACTGTGGATACCAGCTGTCCTTCATTCAGGGGCTGGCGCGAACCAGCGTGACGAACAGTTCGCTCATTCTGGGGTGCCTACCCGTCACCGTCCTGCTGCTCAATGCTGTCAGCCGCCGTCGGGAGCGGGTCGGTCGATGGCAGTGGGTCGGGGTCGTCCTCGCGGTAGTTGGCGTCTACCTCGTCGTAGGCGTGGGGGCGCAACTCGCCGGTGACACGCTGCAGGGAGACCTGACGATCATGCTCTC
Organism: Vicinamibacterales bacterium; assembly: GCA_029940535.1. Taxonomy (GTDB): domain Bacteria; phylum Acidobacteriota; class Vicinamibacteria; order Vicinamibacterales; family UBA8438; genus UBA8438. Next base: position 12,017 of record JAPYUM010000069.1, on the reverse strand, counting down.
GGTCTGGTGCTGGGGCTGGTACACCGTGGGGTCACGTCCGCTCCTGCGCGTGTACACGCCGTTGCAGGTGACGGCCTGTACCACGGTCATCGGTTCCATTGCGTTCGCGCCGTTCGCCGGGCCGTCGCTGGTCTCGCTCGATTGGTATGGCGTCAGCGGGTGGGCCTGGGCCGCGGTCGTCGCGTCCGGGGTCCTGGCATTGTCGCTGTCGTATGTGCTCTGGTATACCGGCGTCCAGTGCCTGGGAAGCGCCCGCACCTCGGTCTATTCGAATCTCGTTCCGGTGGTGGCGATGGTTGTTGCCGCCGTCGCTCTGAACGAGTCGATCGGGGCCGTGAAGCTGGTCGGAGCGGCGCTGGTCCTGTTCGCTCTGGCGCTGACCCGTATCGACCGACGCCCGCTGCTTGGATAACCCCACCCGCGGCGCGGGCTGTATCAGTCGCCGCCAGCGGCTTCCGGCACATCGGGCGCCGGCGCGACGGTGGTGCGTTCGAGCAGCCAGACCACGTTCACAGCCACCGGCCCGCGCCGAGCGCGCGCCGGTTCGAATCGGACGTCGGCGGCAAGTCGCGAGATCGCTCGGGTCAGCGCCGCGTTCGGCGCGCCGTCGTCCATCACTTCCAGAGACGCGACCTGGCCTTCCCGGGTCACGACCGCTCTCAACGCGAGATTGGGGATGCCCAGCGGGCGCAACGGTTGCATGAACATCGCTTCGGCTCTGGTGTCCGCCGCCACGCGTGGCAGTGTGACCCCCGTCGCCAGCCTGAGCGGGTTGGCATTCGACCCCAGCGCATTTGAGCCCTGAAGCCAGCCCGCGAGCGAGCCGGGGTGCGTCGACGCGGCCAGGCTCAAGAACGTCAAGACAAGGGCGCCGGCCACGGTCGCGGTCAGCGAGCCCCCGATCAGCCAGAGACGCTGCCGATCTTCCACGACGTCCCGGACCCGGTGGCGCCACCGGGTGTCGAACTCCATGGTCCGCCGCGCCAGGACCTCGGGCGCCAGGCGCGCGAATACGGTCTCGTCGGGACGGTACTCGGCTGCCCCCTCTCGAATAAGGGTCGCCACGGAGGCCAAGTCGTCGCGCACACCGCGGCAAGGGGCGCAGGAGGTCAAGTGGGCGTCCAAGACCACCTGACGCCCGACCGATAACTCGTCATCATGGGCGACCGTCAGCCAGGTTCGGACCGTACGACACCGGAGCGAGGTCAGGACTCTCATTGGGGTCGCAGCTCCGTTCGCAACGTCTGGCGGGCTCGGGCCAGTCGCGACTTCACCGCAGCGTTGGTCACGCCGAGTGAGAACGCGATCTCCGCGTAACGCATGCTATGCAGCTCACGCAGGACGACGGCGGACCGTTGATCGAATGGCAGCCGATTGAGTGCGCGCCACAGTCGCTCTCCAAGTTGCTTCTGGTCGAGGGCGCGGTCGGGCGAGGTCGGTCCGATGGGGGCAGCGAACTCGCCGCGTTCCGCGATGACGGCGTCTAGCGATACCTGGTCGGCCCGCCGGCGACGCCGCCACCAGCGCTGTCGGTTGCGTGCCTGATTGATGACGATCCGATAAATCCAGGTTTGCAGTGCCGAGTCGCCGCGGAATCGGTGAATTGACCGAAACACCGTGAGGAACACGTCTTGTGAGAGGTCCAGGGCGTCATCGTGGTTGCTCAGCAGCTGCAGCGCCAGGTGGTAGACCATCCGCTGGTGGGTGTCGACCAATTCCTGACACGCTTGCGCGTCGCCGGACACGCACCGCTCCGCCAAGTCGCTTTCGGAGTCAGCGGTTTCTGACCAATCGATAACGCGAACTGGTTTCACACCTGCCCCCTATGTTCGAGTATCCCCCGAAACGCCTATGAAGTGTTGCATCTAGTTAGGCACCGATGTGTCTGAAAGTAGCGGTGCGTGACACTGGCATTGAACCGACATCGCCGGGGTTGTAGGATCAGTTAATCAGTGCAGGCAGCGCCACCAGGTTGCCGTCCAGCCTCGAGGGTGGGGAAATGTCCACGGCTGTGCCGGCCGCGGGATTCGAAGCTGCCCTGAAACTCGTTGTACACGCTGTCCCAGGCATTCGCTAACCAGCACTCATGTCCGCGTTTACGGACTTTCTTGGCACGCGCGCTCAAGAACTGTTGGGGACCGATCTCAACCAGATCCGGTTCGCCGACATCGGCATGACGTATCTGCTGTCGATGGCGGTGACGGTGGTCGTCGTGCTGTCGGTGCTTCGTCTCTGGCTCACCTCGCGCCGGCACCACCGGCAGCACTCCGGTCATGTGATCGAGCCGCGGTTCCGGCGTGGTGTCTGGAAAGGAGCGCTCTACAACCTGCCGAAACTGCTCCTTGGGCTCGCCGTGGCGGTGTTGCTGGTGGCGATGGCGGACCCCTACCTGACGGCGACCGAAGAGGTGGCCGGTGACATGGATTCGCGGATTCGGATCGACCTCGTCGACACCTCGCTGTCGATGGCGTGGGAATTCCCCGGCAGCGGAAAGTCACGGGCTCAGGTGGCCCGCGAGGCGCATCTCGAGTTTCTGGAGATGCGGCGCGACAAGAACGATCGAGTGGCGCTGTGGCTGTTTTCGTCGTTCCCGTACATGGTCGATGATTTCGTCATCGACGACGAGCTGTACTTCTTTCAGGTCATGGACGCCCCGTATGCCATCGTACGGATTCTGGCCGCGCAATCAGGGACGCCGATCGATCAGATGTTCGTGCCGGAAGACAAGGTGCGCATCATCGACAGCGAGGGCAATACCAACATCGTCCGTGCGCTGCAGTCGGTCGTGCGGCACTTCGATCGGGACGTCGCCACCCTAGGGAGCGGTGCCCCGCCTCATCGCGCCGTGCTCATCGTGACTGATGCGGACGTCGACGAGATTCCGGACGCGGAGTTCGCCGAGCTCAGCCGGCGGAACATCGTGCCGTACATGATCTTCATCAATGCGGACGATTCGAGATTGGGCGCCCAACGCCAGGCCGGTCCACCGGTGGGGAACACCCAGGGATTGATCGATACGATCCGGGAGTTCGGGGGCGACTATTTCGATGTGACGGATGCCGACGGGTTGCAGCGTGCCTACGAGGCGATTGACGAGGCGGAAACGGTGCAGGTGCAGCTGTCTCACCGGGCCGTGAAGGTGCCGATCTACTCGCGGTTCCTCCTGATCAGCATGGCCTTGCTCGTGGTCGGGATTCCGGCCGGTTTCGTAGCCGAGCTGATCGGTGGGACACATCCATAATTAGACGGGGCTGCGCCCCGAACCCCACGCGACCACTCCGCGGGGACCCGAATGCCCCACTCCGTGGCCGCGGGGCGCGCATTGTCGCGCGCCGTTGTTGGTGTCCACGGGGTCCTGAAGCCTGAAGCCCAGAAACTCGGGCCGGGGGCGCTGCCCCCGGCCCCGAGCATCCTACTCGTCGTTCGTCGACTCGTACTGCGCTTCGATCGGCATCAGGACTGCTTTGATCGCGGCGGCCCAGATGGCGTTCCCTTTGTCGTTCAGGTGCAGGCCGTCGTCGACAAAGACGTCGTCCATCACCTTCCCGTCCGATTTCAGGAACGGCGACGCGACATCGATGAAGTGCACCCGCTCGTCGCTGGCGACGATTTTCTCGTACAGCGCGGTGGTCGCCTGCGCTGTGTCCCAGACCGAGACCCGAGCCAAACTCGGTTTGACGGAGAGCACATACACGCGGGTGTCAGGCAGCGCCGCGTGGATCTTCGCGATGATCTGTTTCAGTTCACTGGCGACCGTCTCCGGCGGCACCCCGCCGAACGAGTCGTTGTCACCCTCGTAGATGGCCACTGCGCGTGGCTTGTACGGGAGCACGAGTCGGTCGACGTATTGGAGCACGTCCGACATCTTGCTGCCGCCGAACCCCCGGGGAACGACGGTGAGCGGTGCGAGATCGGCCTCCATGGTCCGCCAGCGGGCGAAGCTTGAGCTGCCGGTGAGCACGATGGCTCCCTGAGGCCGGTTGGCGGCGTCGTCGTCGAACGCCTGAATGGCTGCTTCCCACCGGTCTGTGGCCGCCGCGGTCTGCGCCGTCGCCGGCGCGACGACGAGGGCGAGGACGAGGAACAGCGCTGCCGAGACAGTCGCGTACCGAGCTTTCATGTAAACCTCCAAAAGGATGATCGATGTGCGAGTACGAATCTCCGCATTATAGAGGCGATCCGGCTAGTAATCGTCTTCGTCCATCGACACCCGGATGATTTCCTCATCGTTGCGCAACACGAGATGACGGTTGGCGAACGCCGGGTGCGACCACACCACCAGACGGTCGCTCTGACCGTGGGTGGCCCGCCCGCGCGAGCCCGGTCGGGCGCCGCCGTAGCCTGATCGCGACGTCGGATTCAGCAGATGCGTCCGGTCGAGTTCGACGTAGCCTTCGGGGTTGAACTGCACGATGATGAGGTCGCCATTCTCGTTGTAGACGAAATAGCGGTCCTCGTGCTGAATGAAATAGGCCGACCCCCAACGATTCCTCGTCGTCAGTCCTTCCGCTTCCCAGACGCGTTCACCCGTTTCGGCCAGCAAGCCGCGCACCTGGCCGTGGCTGCCGATTCCGTAGATGTAGTCGCCGACGATCAGCGGGATCGTCATCACCGAGTGGAGTCCGGTGGATTCTGCCACCTCGACGCCGCTCTCGCTGATCCGGTTGTTCTCGCCGTGCCAGAGCGCGGTGGCGTCCGGACGGTCCTGGTCGAGGCGCATCATGAGTGAGCCGCTGTAGAACCCCGAGACGAACAGATACGGGCCGCTGTGCACCGCGTCCGCCACGGTCATGTTGGCGCGTCCCCGGAACTCTTCCTCCCAGTACAACTCGCCGGTTTGGGGGTTCAGCGAGGTAAGTCCGCGAGGGTGCCAGACGATGAGCTGTCTGACGCCACCGGCCTCGATGATGTTTGGCTGGTGATAGCCCATCTCGGTGCGGCTCTCGATGGCGCGCCAGACTTCCTCACCGGTGTGCTTGTCGAACGCCATGACCAGGGCGTCTGGCTCGCCGCCGACCAGCATGATCACGCGGTCGCCATCGATCAGCGGGGCGCTCGACGTACCCCAGACTGGAATGCTGGTGTCGTATTCGGCGACTGTGTCCTTCTCCCAGATCACGGTACCGGTCTCGACGTTCAGGCACAGGATCAGTCCCGTGGAACCGGTGACATACACGCGGTCTCCATCCACCGTGGGGCTGGCCCGTGGCCCGGTCGCGTAGGTGAACATCAACATCCGGTAGGTGGTGTGCCACTCATGGGTCCACAGTATTTCGCCGGTCTCCTCGTCAAGCGCAAGGATCCGTTCGGTGCCGTCCATCGTGCGGGGTTCCGTCTCCAGGTAGTCGAGCACGAAGACACGCCCGTCGGCGACGGCTGGCCCCGAATAGCCGCCATTCACAGGCACCCGCCACGTCACCGTGAGTCCCTCGTCGGGGAACTCCTCCAGAATGCCGGTCTCGGTCCAGAGCCCGAGCCGCTCGGCGCCACGCCACTGCGGCCAGTCTTTCGCTGAGAGGGTGGGGACCGCAGCAGTGGTCGCCGCGAGGAGTGCGACGAGCGCGAGGTGGACGACACGGTGTGTTGGCTGCATATTCAGGATCCACTCAAGAGACGTCTACGGTCCGAGACAGTCGGCATCGTTGCCGGGTTGAGTCGCTTGCAATGGGTCATCCTACCGCTGCCGAGCGACCTGGGCAACGGGAAGCCTCGGACAGAGCCGGTCCGGCGCCGTCGGCTACGATGTCTTCTCAAAGAGGGAACAGGTCTTCCATGAGGTGGTATCTGGCGGAGGTCATCCCCAGCCGTTCGTAGGTGGCCTGGGCCCCTCGGTTGTCGGCGTCGACATACAGCCGTAGCCCGACGACGCCCGGGTCAGACCCGGCCAGCGCCTTGACGTGTTCGTGCAACCTCTTGAACACCCCCCGACGACGGTGGTCCTGGCGAACATAGACACTTTGAATCCACCAGATGTCGCCGTTGCGCCAGTCGCTCCACTCCCGCGTGTGCATGATCTGACCGACGATGGTGCCGTCAGCGCATGCGACGTAGTAGCGACCGCGAGACTCGTCGTCCAGGAGCGCCCGTACGCCGCGGGTCACCAGGTCCCGGTCGAGTGACGTATCCTCAGTCTCGGCGGCGATACGCAGATTGAAGTCCGCGATGGTCGCCGCGTCGTCGCGCGTCGCGGGTCTGATGTCGAACTCGGTCATACGGTCTCCTCGGGCGCTGTCCACGTGTGTGCGTCCGGCCTACCATACAAGGATCTCGGAGGGCATCACCATGCGTTGCCTGATCGTGCTTGCTGTTGTGACCACATCGCTGGCCTGCGCGCCGGCGGCCCCCGGGCCGGTCGGGTCGGGTCACGGGGCGGTGTTCGATGGCACGGGAGGCCGTTGGATCGACCTGACTCACGCGTTTTCCGACTCGACCATCTACTGGCCCACCGACACCGCAGGGTTCCAACTCGAAGAGCTGGCGTTCGGTCCCACGGACGGGGGCTGGTTCTATGCGTCGTATCAGTTCGCCTCGACCGAGCATGGCGGCACGCATCTGGACGCGCCGATTCACTTCGCGGAGGGGCGCTGGACCAACGACCGGATTCCGCTGTCGTCGCTGATGGGGCCGGCGGTGGTGGTGGATGTCACGTCGCGGGTGACACCCGACTATCTGGTCACCGTGGGCGACCTGACCGCGTGGGAGGCGTCCCACGGCGACATTCCGAGTGGCGCTGTCGTGCTGGTGCGCACCGGTTGGTCCAGCCGCTGGAGTGACCGCACCGCCTATCTCGGTACTTCTCTGGCCGGGGAGCCGGCCGTGGCCGAGTTGCACTTTCCAGGAATCGGCGAGGACGCGGCGGCGTGGCTCGTCGCGAACCGCGATGTCGTCGCCGTCGGCATCGACACGCCCAGTATCGACCGGGGACAGTCGGTCGACTTCCGAGCCCACGTGATTTTCTATCGTGAGAACATCGTCGGCTTCGAGAACCTGGCCGACCTGTCGGCGCTGCCGGCCACCGGTAGTTTTGTCATGGGCTTGCCGATGAAAATCGAAGGCGGCAGCGGCGGGCCGCTGCGGGCGGTTGCTTTCGTGCCCACCACCGCAGAGTAGGAGGGCGCGCGCGTCGGGGGGAAGGCGCCGCTCCGTCCTTGTGCTACAGCGTGAGCACGAGTGTGTTGATGAGCGCGTGGGCAATCACGACCGAGAT
>JAPYUM010000069.1:0-4710 GCA_029940535.1 Vicinamibacterales bacterium | reverse complement strand
GCTACAGCGTGAGCACGAGTGTGTTGATGAGCGCGTGGGCAATCACGACCGAGATCAGCGAACGTCGCCAGACGAAGAGCAGCGTCACCGTGAGCCCCGTGTCGTGGCCACCAGCATGCCGGTTCAGCCCAGACCAAGATGCAGCAGTCCGAAGAACAACAGCATCGGCGCGATGGCCAGCGGCAGTGACAGACGCTCCGTTAGACGAACCAGGGCGTAGCCGCGGTAGAGCTGTTCCTCGACAAAGCCGCCCAGCACGATGCCGCCGGCCAGCGCCAGCACCGGATTGCTGCCGGCCGGTGCGGTGCTCGATGCCATGCGAAAGGTGGGCGCGTCACCCGCCAACCACGAGACCAGCGGCCCTGAGCCGTACTGGTGTATCGCGTACAGCACGACGCCGGCAACCACGCCGACCCCAACCTCCCCCGCGAGACTGGCCGACAGTCTCCACGGTAGCGGCCAGCCGATCTGGCGGAGGCTGGTGTCGTCAAGCCTCATGAACCACAACATCAGCGCGAAGAGGATGCCGTGGTTCGCGAGGAGGATATAGGGAAGCGCCGGGCCCATCGCAGGCCCGATAACCGACGTGTCGCCCCCGGCCAAGATGACCATGACGGTGGCATAGGCCGTGCTGATGGCCATCAACAGGATCGGGGGCAATATCAGTAAGAGCCAGACTCGCCAGATACCGCCCCGAGGCTCGTCGCCGAACACCACCACCGGATTAGCCACGCGTCGTCTCCTTGTCTGGTCCAGGCCGAGCCGCGATCACCGCTTCGGCTTCGGCACACCACTGGAGGCGCGCCTCGAAGCCGAGTCGACCCGCGCGGAGCATCAATTGCCAGTACGGGTTGTCTGGATGGTCGTGCGCATACATCTCGAGTTCTCGTGACGCCTCGCTCAGCGAGTCGAGTTCCGCCTGCGCCTGTTGGCGCGCCACCGTTACGTGTTCGAGCAGCACGGCCGGGGTCGCCTCGTCTCCGCAGAACAGCTTGAGCAACAGCTCATCGCGGACCATCCGAGGGCTCGCCGCCCGCGCCAGCCACTCGCGCAGGGATGCCCGGCCAGGCTCGGTCAACTCGTAGTAGGTCGCCCGTGGGTTGTCGGCGCGCTCGGCCGGTCGGACCAGTCCGTCGGCGGCCAGTTGAGTGAGCGTCGGGTAGATCTGGCCAAAGCTCTCGTTCCAAAAATGCCGAAGCCGAGTGCGACAGAACTCGCGAATTTCATAGCCCGACATCGGCTGAATCCGGACCAGGGCGAGGATGGCGAATTGAGTTCGGCTGCGACTCATAATATCTAATAGATATATCTAAAAGATAATATATTGCAAGCGAAATCGAGCAAGTTGCTGAAAAACGCCCGAGGGGATTTTCGGAGCGCGACGCCCAGCTGGCTAGGCGCGACGAGGGAGCAGGCAGGGCGTCAGCCCCGGCCGAAACCCTAGGGTGTGACCTGGACGGTCACGTTCTCGTAGGTAAAGCGCGCGCCGTCGCTGGCCACCGCCCGGAGCGTGTACTCGCCGGGCTGGTCAAAGGTTACGGCGGCTTCCCATCGGTTGCCGTCCGGCGGCTCCGGCAGGATGTAAGGTGGGGACCAGGGCGAATTCGCCCACACGCGCGTGTCCATCCACGCTTTCATCTGCACGGGCTCAAAGGTCGCGTGGTCAGCGGGGCCGCGGTAGACGATCCACGACAAGCGCAACCCCGGCGCGCTGCTCACAACCGACGATCCGACCCCGGCCGTGCTGTAGAACTCGTCCAGATCCTCTGGGGGTCGGCCGCGGTCTGATCGCGCCGGTAGGTCGTCTGGATCGTTCGCCGATGCCACCAGTGTCAGCGGCTCGCCGACCTTGGCGCTCCGCTGCATGCCGCCGTCGACCGTCAACTCCGGGGGAATGTTGGTCCGAAGACGGTCATCGAGACTGCCGAAGGCGCCGCCGACCTCGGTGGACATCACCTGCGGGTCCATGCGGTAGTCGGCGCTGAGCGCGGCGTATACGCGGTTGATTCGCCCATGACTGGTGAGCGTCCAGACCACCTCCTGCTCGCCGAAATCCGCGGGCACCTCGATGGTGAACAGGAAGGGATTGCGGCGCGGATAGAAATGTGTCGGCTGGCCGTGGTCGGCCGTCGCGGCATCAAAGGCGTCCAGTTCGAGATTGTCGAGGCTGTTCGGCTCCACGATCGAGATGTAGTTGTTGGGCCCGATCGGGATGTCGAACTCCTCCTCCCAGTTCGAGTTCATGTATCCGAGCCACAGCGTGAGCGAGCCGCCGTCGTTGGGCCACCAGCCCTCGAACGCCGGGTGGATGCTTTGGCCCTTGAGATACATGAACCGGGTCTGGGCATCCGCGTCGAGCACCGCGAATGGCGCCGCCACGAACATGGCACACAGGATCAACGCGAACCCGGTACACGAGATTGGCCGTTTCACTGCTGCCCACTCTCCTCGGTGGCGGTCTCCATCGATGGCGCTTCGGCCCAACACAGCGGGCAGCCCACGTCATACTTGTTCCTGTCTGTCATCGTCGCGCGTCGTTCCGCCATTTCGCTCTGGAACTGCTCCTCGGTGAGCTCGACCGCATAGCCGAGGTCGATGAACATGTTGGCCACAGAGCGCCGGCCGCCGCCGGCCCAGTTTCGGCTGTCCGCGAGGTTCTTGTTCCCGGGCGTGGTGTCCAGGAAACCGATGGCGTGCATGATGGTGCCCTTGGGCAGCAACGGCGCCGCGTCGTCCTCATAGACATACTGCTTGACCCAGCTGTGGTCGTAGCCCACGCAATTGAGCGTGAAGTGGTTCCTGCCCCAGATCGCCTCGATACACATCCGCGTGCCTGGCGCGTGAAGATGCGGCTCGAAGGCCACGAGTTTGGTGTGTTGGTTCAGCACCGTGAACGCGTGCATTTCCTGACCGGAACGCCCCGGCACGACGTCGATGTCGTTGCCGTTGCCCAGTCCCACCCGAGCCCGGTTGCCATACTCCGGCGCATAGCCCTTCGGATGGAAGATCAACCCGAATTCGAGGTGGGCGGTCGTCTCTGCAATACCGTTCGAATGGAAGTGGCTGGCGCCAAGATGCAAGGCGGAATTCGCCTGCAGCAGCGTGCCGAATTTCTCCGGGAAGATGTCCGCGTTTCGTCCGACTTCATGAATCGGCCAACGCACGCGCGTGTCTTCGTCGATGGCGGTCCCGTCTTCGTTCAGGACTCCGCTGGAATACGTCATGTGGTGAAAGATGTAGCGCCCGCCGACCGTGTCAGACCCGGCCCCGGGAGGAAGATCGTTGATCTCGCGCACCTCCACCGACTTCACATAGCGGTCCTCGGTGAGCCCGGTCGGGACCAACCCGATGTCGCCCCACCGGTCCGGTCCAATGGCGGGGCGGGTGACGTCCCGCGACCGCAGTACGAGGTCCGGTTCCCCGATCGTCCACTCGCTGCCCTGCGCAAACTCGCGCGGCGCCGGCATATCGTTGAGATCACCACGGGGAGCACCATTGTCGGCCCACGCCTGGATTAGCGCGAGTTCCTCGTCGCTGAGCGAGGGATCGTCTTTGAAGCGGAGGATGCCGAGGTCTTTCTCGACGTAGAAGGGCGGCATCGCACCCTGTCGGTCTCTGATCGAGGTCCGCGTCTTGATCGACCGCGCCCAGGGCCTGACCTGCTCGTAGTCGATGAGGGACATCGGCGCTCCCCCGTCAGGCCGGTGGCAGTCTTGACAGCTGCGCTGCAAGATCGGCGCAATGTGCTTGGTGAACGTCACCTCCGCCGCGTCGATACCGAAATCGGCCACGTCGTACAGATGGACGGCCGGGTGCGGGTCACTGCCGGCGATGGACTGCGCCGCCACGGTGGCAGGCAGCAGCATCACCACGGGTACGGTCAGGGTCGCCACGTACGCGAACAGTCTGGTGCGCATCTCTCACTCCCTCAAAGAACGTCCCAACGCCAACCACTACAGGACGAAACCGCGCGAAGATCGATCCATTATGCCCCGGACCCGACCCCGATCTCAACGATGGTTCTCGGGCAGGGCGCGCGATAATGCGCGCCCCGCGGCGGCGGAGTGGGGCATTCCGGGGCCCCCGCGTAGCCGTCGCGTGGGGTTTCGGGGCGCAGCCCCGTCTAAGGAATGCGCGATAATGCGCGCCCCGCGGCGGCGGAGTGGGGCATTCCGGGGCCCCCGCGTAGCCGTCGCGTGGGGTTCGGGGCGCAGCCCCGTCTAAGCACTAGTTAAAGCGCACGCCCCCGAGGATGGCGAAGGTCGTGCTTCTGACGTTCCTCGCGTTTGTCTCTTTCGCGATGTTGCGGAACCCCCAGGTGCCACGCCCTTCGATGATGAACCGCGAGATCTCAAACCCGACCCCGGCCACGATACTCACGTCGACCCGCTCAACTTCATCGGTGGTGATCGCGAACTCGTCTTTGAACAGCAAATCAAGCGCCGGGCCCGCGATGCCGTAGACGATCGCATTGTTGAGGCCGGTGCCCGAGGAACCGATGTTGACTCGCAAGAGCGCGGGAACCTGAAAGTAATACAAGGTCGACGTACCGGTCGGGGTATCGCTCTTCTTGGCCAGGATGTTGAACTCGCCCATGAAACCAATCCTGCCCGGGCGGTTGCCGCCGAAGAACAGGCCCGCCTGCCATCCGCCACCGCTGTCCAACGCCTCGGTCGCATCGAACGATGAGTGCAGGAAACCGCCCTTGAC
>JAPYUM010000068.1:7141-21902 GCA_029940535.1 Vicinamibacterales bacterium | reverse complement strand
AGCGGCGCGGGGACGATGTGTTTGGGTTCTGTGGCGCTCTGTATCCCCGGAAAATCGACCTGTGGCGCTCCGCTGGGTCCGATAGTGGGTCTTCTGTTAACTGGGGTGTCTAATCCGTCCTATCGTCTCGCCGTGGCGCCCGTCCCGGGTCGCGATCGACGTCTGCGCGCCTTGCGCAGGGTCTCCCAGGGAACCTCTCCTTGTGCACCTATAGCTCGATATGACGGAGGCGAAGCGCATTCGCGATGACAGACAGCGAGCTGAGCGTCATCGCCGCACTGGCGAACATCGGGGTGACCAACAGACCGGTCAACGGGTACAGCGCACCGGCCGCAACCGGAACACCGACGGCGTTGTAGACAAACGCCAGAAAGAGGTTCTGGCGGATGTTCCGCATAGTGGCGCGGCTCAGCCGGCGGGCCTGCACGATGGCCCGCAGGTCCCCTCGGACCAGCGTGACCCCGGCGCTCTCGATGGCCACGTCGGTGCCGGTCCCCATCGCAATGCCCACCGCGGCTTCGGCCAGCGCGGGTGCGTCGTTGATACCATCGCCGGCCATCGCGACGACCTCACCGGCCGCCTGGCGCTCGGTCACGATCCGCCGCTTGTCGGCCGGCAGCACCCCAGCCACCACGTCGTCGATCCCGAGCTTGGACGCCACCGCCTCGGCCGTCAGTTGGTTGTCGCCCGTAACCATGACCACCCGCATCCCGTCGCCGCGCAGCTGCTCGACCGCTTCCAACGTGGTTGGCTTGATCGGGTCGGCCACACCAAGCAGCCCGACCAGCACGCCATCCACCGCGACGTAGACGACCGTCTGTCCATCTCGCCGCAACACGTCGGCGCGCTCGTTCAGCGACACCGTGGCGACATCGTGAGCCTCCAGCAGCGCCGTGGTCCCCAACAGGACCTGGCGCCCACCGACGACTCCCCGAACCCCGCGCCCGACCTCGGCCTCAAAATCGGTCACCGACGGTAGCGCCACTCCTCGTTCGTTCGCCGCGTGGGTCACGGCGGCGGCGAGCGGGTGCTCACTGCCACGTTCGAGTGCAGCAGCCGTGGTCAGTAACTCAGCCTCGGTCACACCCTCGACCGGCACCATCGTGGCGAGTACCGGCTTCCCCTCGGTGAGGGTGCCGGTCTTGTCGACGATGACCGTGGTGACGCGTTCCAGGGTCTCGAGTGCCTCGGCGTTCTTGATCAGCACGCCGACACCCGCGCCACGCCCGGTCCCGACCATGATCGCCATCGGCGTGGCCAGACCGAGCGCGCAGGGACACGCAATGATCAGCACGGCGACACTGCTCACCAACGCCAGGGCCAGCCGTGGATCCGGCCCCCAGACCGACCAGCTGACAAACGCCAGCACCGCCACCGTCACCACCGCCGGGACAAAGAACTGGGCGATCCGATCGGCCAGTCGCTGAATTGGGGCGCGACTTCGTTGCGCCTCGGACACCATCGTGACGATTTGCGCCAGCAGCGTCTGGGCCCCGACACGCTCCGCTGTGATGAGCAGCGTGCCAGAACCGTTCAGCGTTGCGCCCACGACGGTGGCGCCGGCGACCTTCTCGACGGGCAGCGGCTCGCCGGTCAGCATCGATTCGTCGACCGCACTACGTCCGTCGACCACCCGGCCATCCACCGGTACCCGCTCGCCAGGACGGACCCGGAGCACATCGCCCAGTTGCACGAGCCCGAGCGGGACATCTTCTTCCTGATCACCGACGACGCGTCGGGCCGTCGCCGGCGCCAGCCCCAGCAAGGCACGAAGAGCGGCACCGGTGCGCCCGCGAGCCCGCAGCTCGAGCACCTGGCCCAGCAGCACCAACGCCACGACCACGACGGCGGTGTCGAAGTACGGCTCGACGCCGCCCGCCATGCGGAACCCCTCTGGAAACAGACCAGGAGCCACCGTCGCGGCGACACTGTAGAGATACGCCGACCCGACCCCGAGCGCGATCAGCGTGAACATGTTGGGGCTGCGATTCACCACTGACGCCCATGCCCGTTGGAAAAACGGCCACCCGGCCCAGAGCACGACCGGCGTGGCGCAGACCAGCTGAATCCAATTGGAGGCGGCGCGGCTGAGGGCGGCGGGCTGTCCCCCGATCACCATCTCCGTCATGGCGAGCCCGAACACCGGGAGCCCGATGACGGCGGCAATGCGGAAGCGGCGAGTCATGTCGTCGAGCTCCGGATTCGATGGCTCGGTCGGTGTCACCGCCCGCGGCTCGAGCGCCATCCCGCACGTGGGACAACTCCCCGGTGCGTCCCGCACCACCTCCGGGTGCATCGGGCAGGTGTACTCGACGCTGGCCAGCATGTCCGCGGCACCCAGCTCCGCCTCGAGCGCCATCCCGCACTTCGGACAGACCCCAGGCTGCGACTCACGCACCTCCGGGTCCATCGGACAAGTGAACCAGGTGCCCGGTGGTGGAGCGGACGAGTCCTCGGCCCGGACCGGAGACGGGGACAGGTAGCGCGCCGGGTCGGCCTGGAATTTCGTCCGACAGCCGTCGCAGCAGAAGTAGTAGGTCTCGCCGCCTTGCTCGTAGCTGATCGTGCTGGTGGCCGGGTCAACCGTCATGCCGCAGACCGGATCGACGGCCGCGACGGGCCCCGGAGCCGCCACGTCGTTCGTCAGAAACTGAGTGGGGTCAGCCTTGAAGGCCGTCTGGCAGCCGCCGCAACAAAAATAGTACATCTCGCCGGCGTGCTCATGGCTGAACCGACTCTGGGCGGGGTTGACCCGCATGCCGCACACTGGATCCTGTGAACCGTCGTCGGACATCGTCATGGGGTCCCAAACTTTACAAGCCTTTCTCGACCCTCCATCATAGTCGCTGGTCGCATTGGCCGCCGCCCACACGTTCGTTCCAACCCCATTTCCACGCAGCCCCGTCTAGAAATGCTTCGACAACAGATACTCACGCTCGCAAGCCTCGTCCTCCTTCCGGGGCTCGCGGCGGGCCAGAACGCTCCCGACGACGAGGAGGAGACCGACCGGTGGTCGGGCACAGCGGAAGTATCCGCCATCGCCACGTCCGGGAACTCGGACACCCGGACGTTCGGGCTCGGCGGCGAGGTCGTGTTCGACCCCGGCACCTGGAAATGGATGGCGCGGGTGGCCCACGTGGAGACAGAAGCCGACGATGTCCTGAGGGCCCGCTCACAGAGCGCGTTGCTCGAGGCGTCGCGCACGATGTCGGAACGCCTCGACCTGTACGGCCGAGGCGGTTACTTGCGCGACCTGTTCGCCGGCATCGAACGTCGCCTCACCACCGAGGCCGGCCTGGCGTATCAGGTCATCGCGACCGAGCCCCACTCCCTGCAGCTACTCGGAGGCGCGGGCTTCACTCGGGAACAGCGGTTGGCGGGCGACGATCGCTCGCTGGGTACGGCCAACGCCGCAGGCCGCTACGCCTGGGCGTTGACCGCGACCAGCCAGCTGACGGAAGAAGCGGCGTTCGTGGCCGATCTCAGCACCGGCGACAACTGGCGGTTCTCGAACGAGGTTGCCGCCACCGCTGCGCTGAGCAACCGCCTGTCGCTGAAGGTCTCGCACAAGTTGAGCTACCTCAACGAGCCGGTCCCTGGCTTCCGAAAAACCGACACGATTCTCGCAGTCGCGCTAGTCGCGAATTTCTAATCCAGACCCAAGGCGGACGCTTCTCTGCCCCGCCACAGACCGGGGGTTTTCTGACGAGGCGTCTATGTGGCAAGGCGCGACGAGGGAGCATGCAGGCGGCTGCCCCGGCCGGGCGGGCGGGGGCGACCGACGAAGCAACGCCGTCCACGCGGGCGCCTCGTCGGAAAACCTAGTCGATCTGGGAGTCGAGCCAGTCGCGACGGAACTGGCGTTGCGCCGCCGTGAGGCGCTGGCCGCGCCGCTCCTGCGCAGCGACGGCCAGCCTCGGATCCTCCGCGAGGGTAACCCGAGTCGTCCGCAGCTCGCCCCTCCGGGAGTAGGTCACCGACAACCGTTCCCCGGCGGGACGGTCGCCGATAATCTCGTCGAGCTGACCGGTCGACGAGAACGACCGACCGTCGATTGACATCAGCACATCGTCCCGCGCGATGCCGGCGTCGTACAACGGCGAGTCGAACGGCGACGGCGCCACCACCCGAGCACCCCCCCGACCAAACCGAAACTGAACCGGGCCGAGCCAGCCCCTCCGCGCGGCCCGTGGGGCCAGTACAAGTCCGGCCCGCGCGAACAGCGGGACAAAGTCGATGGCCTCGTGTCCTTCGACGAACCGATCGAAGAAGTTGTCAGCGAAGGCGGGGTCGCCCGTCAAGTCGGCAAGCGCGGCGCGCGTGTCGGCCAGGGCATAGGGCCGTGCCACCATGCCGGGCGTATCGCCGCCGAAGCGGCCAAATCGGGCCCACAACAAACGCATGTAATCGTCCAGGGTGACGGCCGGGGCGTCGGCGTCCACAGCCCGAGCACGCAGCATCAGGTCCAGTCCCAGGCCCAGTGTTTCGCCCCAGGTGTAGTAGGAAATAAACAGGTTGTCCCAATTCGTGCGATCGATCGCCGTCGCGGCATCGGTAAACGGGGCCAGCCGGCTCATGTCGACCGCCGACCGAAATTGCCGTCCCGGCCCCAATCGCACGGTGTCGATCGCAGACACAAACCGGTTCAGCGTGTCCAAGAGCGGCACGAGCCCGGCACGCTGCAGGATCAACGCCCCGTAGTAGTTCGTGAACCCTTCGGCGAGCCACAACTCATCGGAGGGATTCACGCGTTCAAAGTCGAACGGCTCGAGCGACCGAGGTCTGATCCGCTCGACGTTCCACACGTGAAAGAACTCGTGCGACACCGAGCCCAACAGGCCCGGCGAACCCAGCGCCCCCGGCGAGCTCAACACCGTGCTGTTGCGATGCTCCATCGCATCGCTGCTGGCCGACGGAACATAATCGGCAAGGAACGTATAGCGTCCTGTTTCGAACCGCGGAAACTCGCCAAACACCGCCACCATCTCGCGCACGATACGTTCGACATGCCCGGCGTAGCGCGCAAGCTCGGCCTCGGTGCCCTCATGATGCACCGCGACGCGAAACGTCGGCGCGTAGGCGGAATCGGACGGATCCGTGACGATGAACGAACGATCCCCGAACGCGCTGAACTCGACGGGACTGTCGAGCAGGTACGACAGATTGGGCGCGGTGAAAGTCAGCGGATCGTCCGACGGGTACAACTGGGTCGCGACCCGCCAGTCACGCTCGGCCGGTGGTATGAACCGTACGGTCGCCGGACGCGCCTCCATCCCGACCCCCCAGAGCAACGACGCCGGCATGTTCAGATGTGCGTGGGTGTCGTCGATGGCGAGGTAGGTGCCGTCGATACGATCCCCGTAGATCCGGTAGGTGACCGTAACAGTCCCGTCGTGGCCTGCGATATTCCAGTGCGTCATCGCCGATCGAAGCGGTTCGATCGCGTTCCCGGCCCCGTCCTCAGCCTGAAGATCGAACACGTTCTTGGCGAAATCGTGCCGCGCGTATCGGCCTGGCGACGCGCTGCTCATGCGCAAACTCAGTGGCACCGGCGACAGCCCGGTGAACGTGACCGTCACCTGCATCCATCGATGTTCTGGTTCAGGAAAGCTGACCGCGTACAGGACCGGCGGACCGGCGGTACCAGTCGGTGACTGGCCGCCGGTTGGCGGAATCGCCCAGGCTGCGCAGAGTGCCAGCGCCACGGCCACTCCGCCGCCGCGGAGCGCGGCCGAGGGACTGGGTCTGGAGATCATGCGATTGATTCGAGCACGTGCGCGACGAACGACGCTTCTGGTTCCGCGCCCAGGATTTCGACTCGCTCATTGACGACGGTT
This sequence comes from Vicinamibacterales bacterium, assembly GCA_029940535.1. Classification (GTDB taxonomy): domain Bacteria; phylum Acidobacteriota; class Vicinamibacteria; order Vicinamibacterales; family UBA8438; genus UBA8438. The sequence continues at coordinate 16,065 of JAPYUM010000068.1, read as the reverse complement.
TTTGGCACGCCGGTGACGCGGTACTGCCGCACAAGATCCGGATACTCCACCGCGGCTACCGCGGAGGCGGTAATGTGAGCATTCTCGAACGCCATGCGATGAGCGAGGCTGACCGCCTTCGGGCAGTGCGGTCAGGTGGGCGTGGCGAACACCTGGATATCAATCGGCTGGTCGACCGACCCGATCAGCGCCCGGCTCTCGTCACTCAGTCCGGAGTCGCCGGCCGCGACCAGAGTAATCGCTTTGACCAACGAGACCAGCTCGTGCCCCTCGGGCACCCCGTAGAAACGGATACCGACATCGGCCTGGCCGACTACGGCAATGGCGGGCACTCGCTGCACGCCATACGTCTCGACCTGGTCCTTGTCGAGTACGAGGTTGTACTCTTCGACGGTGATCTGGTCGGAGAACGACGCGATACGGTCGACGATCTGACGCGCCGGGAGACAGGAGTCGCAGCCGAACGTCTGGGTAAAGAAGACGAGCGTGACCGGGGCGTCGATCCCGGCGAGAGTCGCTTCAAGCTCATCTGGAGTACGGGAATCCATCGCGCGATTATCGCAGGTGGGAGAGCCGCTGGCCACTCAAGGACATGAACGGACGGCGCCTACTTGAACAGATCGTCGAACTTGTCTTTCACGCTCCTCGCCCCGGTGACCTCGGAATGGGTCTGACGCTCGACTGTCACCCGAGGTTCGAAGCGGTCACACTCGTTCCGGGCATCCTTCGGGGAGACCCGAGCCGGAATCGGCCGCATGCACTCAAAACGACTGCCGCCGTCGAAGAACGCGCACTGCCCGCAGGTATGCAACTCGGCGCCACAGCTTGAACAGGTCGATTCCGGGCCGATCGTCAGCGGCAGCGTCTTCCCGCAGAGCGCGCACCGGACCACATCGTGGAAGCCCGGCAGGTTGGGCGTCCGGTGTTGGCGGTTGATGACGCCGCGCGGCGCGCCCTCGCGGGGGGCCTTCGGCTTCGGGCTTCGAGGAGTCCGCTCCCGGTCGTCGTCCTGATAGCCGCGTTGCTGGTATTTCCGGTCACTCATGACGGTGGTTCCCGGGGCGGTGGCGGCCAACGCGCTCGCCGGCCATGTCGCGCAGGAACTTCTCCACGCCCGATGTCGTCTTCGTGTTGTGGACCGCTTGCGACGAGGGGGGCCGAACCCCGCTGTGCCGTCACCTAGATCTACTGCTTAGAGATCCACAGCGATTATAGGTCTGGTTCGACCGCCCGTGGTGCAAGTGCCTCTTGGCACTATCATCTAGCAGACGTAAATTCTCGGTGCTAGTGCTGTGACTCCTTCCACGCCCTCCCTCGACGACCTGCGGATCGACCGCGACGACGGCGTCAACAACCGGCGCCGCTGGCCGTGGATCGTCCTGCTGTGTCTTCTATTGCTGGCGGGCGGCGGCTGGTGGTGGTGGACCGGGCCGGCCCAACTCGTCGAGGTCCGCGTCGCGACGGCGCAAGAGACCACGGTCGCCGCGGAAGACACGGCCGTCCTCAACGCCTCGGGGTATGTGGCGGCACGCCGACGGGCGACCGTGTCATCCAAAGTGACCGGCAAGCTCATCGAAGTCGCCGTTGAAGAAGGGATGGCGGTGCGGGAGGGGCAGATCCTCGCCCGCCTCGACGACTCGACCGTTCGCTCGCAGCTTGCGCTCGCGAGGGCCCGCCTGGCCGCATCCGAGCGTGGCTTCGCCGAGCAGGAGGTACGCCTGCATGAGGCCGAACTGACCCTCGGCCGCACGCGGCGACTGGTCGATGAGGGCGTGGTCGGCCGGGCCGACATCGACGGCGCGGAAGCGGAAGTCGGCTCGCTCGCGGCCCGCATTGCCCTCGCGCGCGAGCAGGTGGTGGTGTCCGAGCGTGAAATCGACGTATTCCAGACTCAGCTCGACGACATGGTGATCAGGGCGCCGTTCAGCGGCGTCGCCATTTCCAAGGACGCGGAAGAGGGCGAGATGATCTCGCCGATCTCGGCCGGAGGCGGCTTTACCCGGACCGGCATCTGCACCCTGGTCGACATGGAATCGCTGGAAATCGAGGTCGACGTCAACGAGAGCTATATCAACCGGGTGCAGGACGACCAGCGGGTCGTGGCGAACCTTGACGCGTACCCAGACTGGGATATTCCAGGCACGGTCATTACGACGGTCCCCGCCGCCGACCGCCAGCGGGCGACCGTGCTGGTGCGTATCGCGTTCGACGAGTTGGATCCCCGGTTGTTGCCCGATATGGGCGTCAAGGTGGCTTTCTTGGAAGAGCGGCCGCCGACCGCGGCGGAGGTGACCGGCCCGCGGCTGCTGATCCCGGCCGACGCCCTCCGCACCGAAAACGGGCAGGACATCGTGTTTATCGTGCGGGGGGACCTCGCCGAGCGCCGCGCGGTGCGGACCGGCTCCGCCGTGGGCACGCAGGTCGAGGTGGTCGCCGGCCTCACCGCCGGCGAACGGGTGGTCGTCGACGGACTGGACGCGTTGTTGGACGGCGATCGGGTAGTGGTAGTGGAATGACCGACAATGGCGCCACGCTCGTGCAGGTGCAAAATCTGCACAAGGTGTTCAAGCGTGGGTCTGAGCGAATCGACGTGCTGCAGGGCCTCGACCTCGATCTCGGCCAGGGCGAGTTCCTGTCGCTGATGGGGCCATCCGGGTCCGGCAAGACCACACTGCTCAATCTGATCGGCGGGCTCGACACGCCGAGCGACGGCACCGTCACCGTCGGCGGCGACCGCATCGACAAGCTGTCGGCGGCCAAGCTGTCGCGATGGCGCGCACGTCATATCGGTTTTGTCTTCCAGCTCTATAATCTGCTGCCGGTCCTGACCGCCGAGCGGAACGTCGAGTTGCCGCTGCTGCTCACGCCGCTGTCTCGCAGCCAGCGCAAGAAACATGTGGCCACGGCGTTGTCGATGGTCGGGCTGTCTGAGCGGGCGAAACACTATCCTCGGCAGCTCTCCGGCGGACAAGAACAGCGGGTCGGTATTGCTCGCGCCATCGTCACCGACCCGACGCTGTTGCTGTGTGACGAACCAACCGGCGACCTGGATCGCAAATCGGGCGACGAAATCCTCGACCTCCTGCAGGCGCTGAACGCGGACCACGGGAAGACCATCGTCATGGTGACGCACGACGCCAGGGCGGCAGAGCGGGGAACCCGGACGTTGCATCTCGACAAGGGCATGTTGGTGACGGAGGGCGCGAACTGATGAAGTTCTTCCCGCTGATCTGGAGCAACCTCTCTCGTCGAAAAGTGCGGACGTTGTTCACCGTCCTGTCGATCGTGATCGCGTTCGTGTTGTTCAACTATTTGTCGGCGGTGCGGGTGGCCTTCAGCATGGGGGTCGACGTCGCCGGCAGCGACCGCCTGACCCTGATTCACAAGGTGTCGTTCATTCAGTTGTTGCCGGTCAGCTACAAGCAACGGATTCTGGCCGTCGATGGCGTGGAGGCGGCAACGCACACCACCTGGTTTGGCGGTGTCTATCAGGAGCCGCGCAATTTCTTCGCCCAGTTCGCGGTCGAGCCAGAGGGCTACCTCGACATGTACCCCGAGTTTCTGTTGTCAGACGAGGCGAAGGCGCGCTGGTTCGGCGACCGGACTGGCGCCGTGGTGGGACGCTCACTGGCCGATCGGTTCGGATGGGAGGTGGGTGACCGTATCCCGCTGCAAGGCACTATCTGGCGGCAACGCTCGGGCGACACCTGGGAGTTCACCATCGACGGCATCTATGACGGGGCGGAACAAGGTACCGACACGTCCCAGTTTCTGTTTCACAACGCCTATCTCGACGAGGCCAACTCGCAGGGGCGCGGCATGGTCGGGTGGTATCTGATCCGGGTCGACGACTCGGACCAGGCCGTCGCCGTCAGTAGCGCCATTGACGAGCGGTTCGCCAACTCGCCGTTCGAAACCAAGACGTCGACCGAGCAGGCGTTCGTGCAGGCGTTCGCCAGTCAGATCGGCGATATCGGGGCCATGATGACGGCCATCCTCACGGCCGTCCTCTTCACCATCCTCCTGGTGTCGGCCAACACGATGGGGCAATCGGTACGGGAGCGGACAAGTGAGCTGGCGGTGCTGAAGACCCTTGGCTTCACGAACCCGCGCGTGCTGTCGCTCGTGCTCGTCGAATCGGTGCTGCTCGCCGTCGTGGGAGGCGGCATCGGTCTTGGTCTGTCGTTGTTCTTCATCAGCCAGGGCGACCCGACCGGCGGGTTCCTGGCGGCGTTTTTCGTACCGCCACGAGACCTCGCGATCGCGGTCGGGCTGATCTTCTTCCTCGGAATCGCCAGCGGCATCGTGCCTGGCATTCAGGCTGTGCGCCTGCGTATCGTCGACGCGCTCCGGCGGTCGTAGGTGGTGCCGTAAAATGTTTCGCTGGTTGTCACAGACCGTAACCGTCATTGGCCTCAGCCTCCGGTCCATACCGCAGCGCCTGGGTCCGTCAATCGTCGCCATCATCGGCATCACCGGCGTCGTCGTGACATTCGTCGCGGTGCTGTCGATTGCCGAAGGCTTCAACGCCGCGATGGCGAATGCCGGGTCGCCCGACACGGCCATCATCATGCGTGGCGGCAGCAACGCCGAACTCAACAGCGCCTTGGCCCTCGACGCCACCCGCATCATCGCTGACGCCCCGGGGGTCAGGCGAGGGGACAACGGCCCGATGGCCTCGGCCGAACTGTTCGTTATCGTCAACATCCCCAAGAAATCCACCGGCACCGAAGCCAATGTGCCGCTACGGGGCGTCCAGGCCGGCGCTTTCGACGTGCGCCCAGAGGTGGAGATTGTGGAGGGCCGGCGGTTCTCGCCCGGCACCAACGAGATCGTCGTGGGCCGCGCCGCCTCCAACCTGTTCGCCAATCTCGAGCTTGGCGCGGTCAACCGCTGGGGCGAGAACACCTGGACCGTCGTGGGCATTTTCGAGGCAGCCGGCACCATCTCGGAGTCAGAGATCTGGTGCGATGCGGCAGTGCTGCAGCCGGCCTACCGCCGAGGCAGCACGTTCCAGTCGGTGATGGCGCGTCTGGATTCCGAAGACGCCTTCCAGGCGTTCAAGGACACCCTGACCACCGACCCCCGACTCGACGTGCAGGTCGAGCGCGAAACGGACTACTACCGCTCCCAATCGTCGCAAATTCGCGGCATCATCACGGGCATCGGCAGTGTCATCGCGATTCTGATGGGCATTGGCGCCGTCTTTGGCGCCGTCAACACCATGTACAACGCGGTGGCCACCCGCACGCGCGAAATCGCCACGCTGCGGGCGTTGGGTTTTAGCGGCAGTTCCGTCGTGATCTCGGTGATGGTCGAATCGGCATTGCTGGCCGTGGTCGGAGGCGTGATCGGCGGTGGGCTGGCGTACGCGGCGTTCCACGGCTATCAGACCGCGACCATGAACTTCCAGACCTTCAGCCAGGTCGCCTTCGCGTTCACCGTCACGCCGGCCTTGCTGGTGCAGGGCGCCCTCTATGCCCTGATCATGGGCCTCATCGGTGGTTTCTTCCCGGCTATTCGGGCCGCGCGCATGCCGATCGTCACGGCGCTTCGCGAGCTGTAGCACCCCGGCCTATCGTCACGCGGGGAACGCCGCTGCCACCACTGCGGCCACGGCCGATGGCCGCACTACTTCACTTGCCAGTTCACCGTCAGCGGGCAGCCCTCGAGTGACTCCGCCCGCTTGGCCGAACGACAGGTCAGTCTCTGTATTCGGCGAACGCCGCGTGCAGCCACCGAATAATCGTGCGATCCAGATAGACGGCGTCGTCCGATAAGAGTCGGGGCTGCTCGGCGGTCGCGCCCCGACGGACACGCAGCGTGTCGGTCGGTACGTCTCCGCTGGGATCCAATCGCTTCGAACGACGAGGCTTCCACGGCTCGCTGCACGGCCGGCTCGGAAACAGGGTCGACACCGAGGCCGCGGAGAACCGCGTCAAACGTCCCGGGCGTGTCCTGCACCAACCGCTCGTATCGCACGACGGTGAGATGCGGGTGCCCCTCGGCGATGACCGGACCCCACAGATTCATGTAGCGGAGAATCCGGCCGAGCCCTCGCTGCTCGTCACGAATGAAGGCCGATAGGGAGAGGTCGACCAAGTCTGCCTGCGCTCGCAGATGATGGTAATGGCTGACGACCACTTTCCTCGGATCGCGGAGAAGTAGCACCATCGGGTTACGGAGGAAACGCGCCGGGGGGCCGTCCACCCTCTTGACCGTGCCGATCAGTGCACCTGGCAGCCCGGCCCGCGCACGGAGTGTACGAGCCTGTCGGAGAAGCACTGAGAAGGAACGGTCCCGCGGCACGCCGTGAGCGAACGCCACGATCGGATACCGCCTGCGCTTGCCCTTCCTGAGTAGCAGCTCCTGATACTGCGTACGGAGCTCGGGCTTGTACGTGAAGCCGTAGTCGAGGTCAGCGGCCCGAAAGTGCGTCAGCGTGTAGTGATAGAGGAGAAACGAGAGCCACGTGCGTCCGCTCTTGGGGTAGGAGACAACCGTGGCCTGGCGGTACAGAGCAGGATCGAGCGCGACCCTCTTCTCGCAGTGCCGACAGACGATGAACCGGTGATGGGACTTCTTGCCGCAATGCGCGCAGGAGCCCTTCGTCTTCTTCTTCGTCGGCGTGGTCAGTTGCCCCATAGGTGTCCCAAGAGTCTATCGCCCACCAAGTCGCTAGTCAGCGCGGCCTTCGCGGTGGCTGCGATGCACTCGGTGGGGGTCTGACCGCTCGCTCGAAACATCGATGGCGTTGGGCACGTAGGATCCACCAGACGCGAATCCCGCTGCAGGTGGGTGCACACGGCGACGTTTGTGGAGGGTGGCATGACGCAGCGGATTCGAAACATCGTGGTCGGCGGCAGCGGGTGGCTCGTCGTCGGGCTCTGCACGGGGCTGTTTGGCTCTCTCACCCCCGGTATGGCACTCGCCCAACCGGTGGGTGGCTCGGTCGAGCTGGCCTATGTGCCGTCGAACGCTAGCGTCGTGGCCTACGCCAGTGTCCGGGAGGCAATGCTCTCGGACGTGTGGGCGCGGATTCGTCCGATGGTGGCGGATGGCCTCGAACAGAACCAACTGGAGGAGCAGCTCGGGCTCAACATCGAGCGGGACATCGACCATATACTGGCGTTCCTCGCACCGGGGCCCATCGCCGAACGACCAGCCGGAATGGTGCTCCTACGGGGGCAGTTCGACATGACGCGACTCGAAGCGGCCGCCCGCAGCGCCGGGGCGACGGTCAGCGACTATGCCGGCACCCGGGTCGTGAGTATCGAGGAGGGCGACGTCGGGGCGCTCGCCATGGCCGCCCTGGAGCCTGGATTGGTTGCGGTCGGCGACCTGGCGACGGTGCATCGGTCGCTCGACCAACTGACGGTCGGATCGGACGTCACCGCGAACGCGGAGATGATGGCGCTGCTCGACCGGGTCGAGCGTGACAGCCACGCGTGGGCCGTTGGACGATTCGGCGACCTGAGTGCGCTGGGGATTCTGCCTGATGACGTGTCGCATCAAATGCCGGCCGTGACGGCGTTCGCGCTCAGTGGACGCATCGACAGCGAGGTCAGTGCGTCGGTGTCGATCGAAGGACGTGACGAGAAAGCGGGACAGCATCTGCGAGATCTGGCGCGCGGCGTCCTGGCGCTCGCGCAGTCGCAAACCACCGGTCGAGCTGAGTTGCAGGCCCTGATCGACTCGGTCCAGCTGACCGGAACCGGCACGACGGCCACACTGTCATTCAGGCTGCCATCGGAAGCACTGGATCTGATCCTCTCTGCTGAAGCGCCCTGATCGGTCCTGGCGAGAAAAATCTCCTCCTGGGCGTATCAGCCGAGCGCCTCGATCGCCAGCCTGACCTCAGCGTTGTCGGGGACGGTCGGGATGTCGTAGACCTTGGCGAAGACGATCGTGCCGGCCTTGTCGACGACAAAGATTGCCCGTTCGGAGATGCCGCCGTCACGCATGACACCGTAGGCCTCGGCGACACCGCCATGGGGATGGAAGTCGCTCAGGAGGTCAAAATTGATCCCGCCGAGCGCCTTGGCCCACTCGATCTTGGCGGGCACGGCGTCGACGCTCAGACCAAGCAGGTGCGTCTCGTGCGCATCAAACCAGGATTTCTCTTTTTCGTAGTTCTGCATCTGCATCGCGCAAACGGGTGTAAACGCCAACGGGTGGAACGCGATGACCACGTTCTTCTGCCCCACAAAGGTCGACAATCGGACTGTCTCGCCGCGGTGGCTGGGTAATTCGAACTCCGGGGCGATCTCTCCTACCTGCACGCTCATTCAGATGTTCCTCCTGCGGCCCCGACGGCCCGCCGTGGCCTCGGCAGCACTGGGACACGACTCTAGATCTAGGGGGTATCATCCGACGAACCGGACTTGCTGCACGAGCCACTCGCCACCGATTTCAGCGAACACTACATTCAGCGTCCGAGAATCTCGCAGATCGCCGCCGACGGACTCGCCGTCACTGACCACCGCCGTGAAGGTCGCCAGCGCCTGCCGGGTCCCGGGGTCGATGGTCACCCGCACGTCGTCGAAAGCGACTGACGCGCCGGACGATGGTGCTCGCACCTCGAGCGCCATCTGGGACACCCGGTCGCGGCCTTGTACCGGAATCAGGGGGGCACCGACGTCGAAGTCCACGTCCGGGGCCAGATACATGGCGAGACGGGTCGCCCGCGCCTGCCGAATCATCTGGGTCTCCCCAGCGTCGATGCTGACCGTCTGGGCAATTTCGTCCAGTTGCCGCCTGACGCGTTCTTCGTCACTCACCCCACATCCGACGGTCACCGCGGTCATCAGAACCGCGGTGAGTCCACGCACCCGTCCCACTGATGTCGCCCGCTCTGCGTCCACGCTCCGATTGTCTGTCATCCGGGAAACACCGTCGAGCCCCGGGAGCCCGGCGACCGGTTC
>JAPYUM010000068.1:0-7041 GCA_029940535.1 Vicinamibacterales bacterium | reverse complement strand
GATTGTCTGTCATCCGGGAAACACCGTCGAGCCCCGGGAGCCCGGCGACCGGTTCCGGTTGCGTCCCGTCGGCCGCTCACGTACGCTGCTAGATGCGTCCGTCCCACACCACGAGTCGAGGTCACACATGCCCGCCAGATTTATCTTCCTGCTCGTCTTTCTGCTCCTCTTCATGGTGGTGCCGTCCGCCGTGGACCTGCTGACCGAGTGGTTCTGGTTTGGCGAAGTCGCCTACACGGACATCTTCATCCGGACGTTGACCGCGAAGGCCACCGTGGGCGGGCTGGTGTTCCTGGTGGCCTTCGGCGTGCTGGCCGCCAATTTCAGGCTTGCCCTCGGCCGCGTCACCAAGCCGTATCTGCTGTTCCCCGGCGGTGGCGACATTCAACCGATCACCCTTGAACGCACGCAGCTCAAGATGCTGGGCACCGGGGTGGCGGCGCTCGCGGCGCTGTTCCTGGGTCTCTTCGCATCCAACGAGTGGCTGACCTGGCTCCGATTTCAGCATGCGACCCCGTTCGGGCAGATCGACCCGCTGTTCGGACGAGACGTCGGCTTCTATGTGTTCACGTTGCCGTTTCTCGATTTCGCGCGCTACCTGATGTTGGCCGTCGCGGTGTTGTCGCTCATCGGGTCGACGGCGGCCTATGTCATCTCGGGCACGCTCGCACTCGACCCGGCGCGAGGACCGGTGGTCGGCGATGGCGCGCGACGCCATCTCGGGCTCGTCATCGCGGTGCTGTTCCTCCTGCTGGCCTGGGGCGCCTACTTGGACGTTCCGCGCATATTGACCACCCCGGCCGGCATCATCCACGGCGCGTCGTACGTCGACGTGGCCCTGCGCATACCCGTGTTGCGGGGATTGGTCTTCGTCGCGCTGGTCGGCTCGGTACTGAGCCTGGTGACGGCGATGACAGCGCGCAACATCCCGCTCTTCGTCGCGGTCGGGCTGTACGTCTTGGTCACGGTGGGCGGGAACCTGGGCTCCGTCGCCATGCAACGGTTGATCGTGACCCCGGATGAACAGCAGCGCGAGGCGCCGTACATCACGCGCAACATCGAGGCGACCCGGCAGGCCTTCGGCCTCGAAATCGTGGACGCGCGAGAGTTGTCGGGGGACGCCACGCTGACCGCGGCCGACATCGACAACAACATGGAGACGATCAACAACGTCCGACTGTGGGACCACGAACCGCTCCTCGACACCTTCGGACAGCTCCAGGAGATTCGCACCTACTACGACTTCGTGTCGGTCGACAACGACCGCTACCTCATCGATGGCGAGTACCGGCAGATCATGCTGTCGAGTCGTGAGCTGAATTCGGACAGCCTGCCCAATCGGTCCTGGGTCAACGAACGCCTGCAATACACCCACGGCTTCGGGGTCGCACTGGGTCCGGTCAACCAGGTTACCCAGGAAGGGCTGCCGGTGCTGTTCATCAAGGACCTGCCCCCGACCTCGACGGTCGACCTGCCGGTGGACGAACCGAGCGTCTACTTCGGCGAGCTGACGAACGGCTACGTCATCGTGAACACCGACACCGACGAGTTTCACTATCCGGAGGGTGACGACAACGTCTCGACCCGGTACGACGGCGCCGGCGGCGTCGCCCTGTCGTCGTTGATGCGGCAACTGCTCTTCGCGGTCCATTTTCGGGATTATGAAATCCTGGTCGCGAGCCAGCTGGGTGACGACAGTCGCATTCTGTATCACCGAAACGTCGTCGACCGCGTGACGACCATTGCGCCATTTCTCCAGTATGACGACGACCCCTACCTGGTGATCTCGGAGGGACGGCTCGTCTGGATGCTGGACGCCTACACCCTCAGCAACCGCTATCCATATGCCTCACCCGCGTCGAACGGGATCAACTACATCCGCAACGCGGTGAAGATTGTCGTCGACGCCTACGACGGCACCACCACGTTCTATCTGGCCGATGCAGAAGAACCGATCGCCAGGACGCTGCAAGCCATTTTTCCCGGCTTCCTCCAGCCCCTCGACGACATGCCGGACGACTTGCGGGCGCACATCCGGTATCCGGAAGGGCTGTTCTCGCTGCAGACCGACATCTATTCGACGTACCACATGACCAATCCGGAGGTGTTCTACAACCGGGAGGACGAGTGGGAGGTCCCGGTCATTGACAACGAGCAGATGCAGCCGTACTACACGATCATGCGGCTACCGGGTGAATCGCGCGCCGAGTTCATCCAGATGTTGCCGTTCACCCCCCGCGGCAAGAACAACCTGGCCGCCTGGATGGTGGCGCGCAGCGATGGGGACCAATACGGCAAGCTGCTGGTGTTCCAGTTTCCGAAACAGAAAGTCATCTTCGGGCCCAGCCAGATCGTGGCCCGCATCAACCAGGACCAGGAGATCTCGCCGCAGATCACGCTGTGGAATCAGCAAGGGTCGGAGGTCATCCAGGGCACGCTGCTGGTCATCCCGATCGAGGAGGCGCTGTTGTATGTCCGCCCACTCTATCTCCGGGCCTCGGGCGGTCGCATCCCCGAGCTGAAATTCGTGATCGTGGCGTATCAGAACCAGATCGTCATGGAGGCAACGCTCGACCTCGCGCTGAACCGTCTGTTCGGTTCGGCGGGGTCGCCAGGCTCTTTGCCGGCCGACACGATACTGGCCGCGGCGGAGCTCCCACCGGCTGACGCGGGCGCCACGACGGCCGCGGCAGCCGGCACAACCGGCAACCCGCTCGTCGTCGAGGCCAGCGAACACTACCGCCGGGCGTTGAGCGCGCAGCGTCAAGGCAACTGGGCTGAGTACGGGGACGAGATCGAACAACTGGGCGCCGTGCTCGAGCGGTTGGGCGGGGGTCAGGAGTAGGGATCAGTCGAAGGCTGACCGGTGTTACGCTTGACCCTTCAGTTTTTCGACACACTCGGGACGGCGCGGGACGTTGCGCGCCGGCGCGCGGGTTCGCGAACAAGGGAGAGACGACCAATGCAGGTGAGACAATTCGCCGTTCTGCTCGGGCTGACCGCCATGGCGGTGGGATGTGGTGGTGAAGGGGAGCCCGCACCGGTTGAAATGACACCGGGTCTGCAAGCATTCGTCGGCGCACGCATCATCGACGGGACCGGCGCCGCCGCGGTCGAGAACGGGGTGCTGGTCGTACGCGATGGTCGAATCGAGGCCGTGGGCGCCAGCGACAGCGTGAACGTGCCAGCCGACGCTGAGCAGATCGACGTCAGCGGCCGCACCATCATGCCGGGCATGATCAATGCTCACGGGCATGTCAACAACCTCCAGGGACTCGACCCGGTCGACTACACCGAGGCACAGGTCGAGAGCCAGCTCGGACTGTATGCGCGCTACGGCGTGACCACAGTGTTCAGCCTGGGCGGCGACGGACCCGAGTCGATGGCTGTGCGAGACCGCCAGGAGTCCCCGGACCTGGACCTGGCACGGATCTACGTGGCGGGCGACATCGTGATTGGCCCGTCACCAGAAGAGGCGATAGAGCAGGTGAACGCGGTCGCCGAGAGCGGGGCCGACGTCGTCAAGATCCGGGTCGACGACAACCTGGGCACGGGCACCAAGATGACCCCGGAGACCTACCAAGCCGTCATCAACGCCTCGCACGAGCGGGGACTCAAGTTGACCGCGCACATGTACTACCTGGAGGACGCCATCGGTCTGCTGGAGGCGGGCGCCGACCTGCTCGCGCACAGCGTGCGCGACACCGAAGTGGACGACCGACTCATCACCTTGCTGCGAGATTCCGGCATCTGCTATTGCCCGACCCTGATGCGTGAAGTCTCGACCTACGTATACGAGTCGCGACCGGACTGGTTCGACGATGAGTTCTTCTCGAAAGAGGTGGATCCAGCCGTGATCGCCGAGCTCGATTCCGAAGAGTGGCGCGAGCGTTCGATGCGCCCCAACAACCAGACCTACAAGACGCAGCTCGAGGTGGCCAAGGCCAACCTCAAGACCCTGTCTGATGCCGGCATCCCGATCGCGATGGGCACCGACACCGGGCCGGCCGCCCGGTTTCAGGGCTATTTCGAACACGGCGAGCTGGCGCTGATGGTGGAGGCAGGCCTGACGCCGATGCAGGCGATCGTCGCCGCCACCTCCAGCGCGGCGCGCTGCATGGAGGTCGATGCCGATCTCGGCTCGCTCCAGGCCGGCAAGTGGGCCGACTTCCTGGTGCTTGGCGCCAATCCGCTTGACGACATCGCGAACACGCAGTCGCTCGAGACCGTGTATATCGCCGGCAACGTTGTGCCGGGCGCGTAGTCGGGCATAACAGCCACAAGGACGAGGCCACACGGGATGACGCCCGTTGGCGAAAGCGAGGAAGCAGATGACATTTCGACCCTACGTTCCGATCGCCGCGCTGGCGCTGATGGTCGGCGTTCCGGCCCTCGGGTCCGCCCAGACCTGGGACCCGCCGCGGCTCGCCGATGGCCAGCCAGACATCAACGGCATGTGGAACAACGTGGGCTCGTCGCACGTGCCACTCGAGTTGCCGGAGGAGCTCGTCGGGAAGACGCTCACCGAAGCAGAACGGCTCGAGCTGTTCACCGCGCGGTCTGACCGGGCCAAAGCCGTGACGTGGGAGGGCCATGAAGCCAGCCGCGGGGTTGGCGCCTACGCCAACTACTGGTTCGACTGGTTCTGGGAAGAGCCGGTCGCCGGGCAGGCGCCCGCACTGGTTATCGACCCGCCGGACGGCCAGGTCCCGAACATGACGGAACTGGCCCGAGACAGCGTGCGGTACTACCGGGACCATCTGCACGATATCGCCGCCAACATGGAGTCGGGCGACCGGTGTCTGTCACGCGGCGTGTTCGGAATGATGATGCCGACCGCCTACAACAACGGCAAGCTGTTCGTGCAGTCCGAGGGCCACATCGTCATTCACAGCGAGATGATCCACAACGCGCGGATCATCCCCATTGACGCCGGGCCCCACGCGCCTTCAAACGTCACGCAGTGGGAAGGCAACCCCCGCGGTCACTGGGAAGGCAACACGCTGGTTGTCGAGTCCACCAACTTCAAGGCGGTGGGCAACATGCGGGCCCCGGGCTCGCGGGCACCCCAGCATGAGGGGCGGCGGATGGTCGAACGATTCACGTTCGCGGACGAAAACACGCTCAACTACTCGCTCACGGTCGACGACCCCGAGACCTACGCGGAGCCATGGACCGTTGCCTTCCCGTACAAGCGGGACAACAGCTATCAGCAGTTCGAATACGCCTGCCACGAAGGCAATTGGGCGGTCCCGAACTCGTTGAGCGGGGCCCGAGTCGAGGAGAGCGCAGCTCGATGACGTCCTGGCTCTCGGTGGGTCGGCCCTGTCTCGCGCGTCTGGCGGTTGCCGCAGCATGCGCCGTTGTGACGGGGGTCTCGGCGCCGGCCCTGGCCCAGTCGGGGTCGACCGACTGGAGCAGCCAGAACCTCAATCTCGACAACAACCGGTTCGCCCCGCTCGACGAAATCAGCGCCGCGAACGTCAGCCGGTTGGCCGAGCGTTGGACCTACGAAACGGGGCCGGCCGACAACATCGCCCAGGCCACGCCGCTGGTGGTTGACGGGGTGATGTATCTGCACTCACGCTCGACACTCTTCGCGCTGGACGCGGCGTCGGGTGAAGAGCTGTGGACGGCCGTGCTGGACGCGGGGGACCCGGGCGGAAGCCCCGTGCGTGGACCCACCTTCGTCGACGGCAACGTCTACGCCTATCGTGGCGCCGATCTGTACGCGCTCGACGGCAAAACGGGAGACCCGCTCGAGTCGTTCGGGAACGGCGGGGTGTTGGCCGTCGTCAGCAACGCGTTGCAACAGAAGTACCCAGACGACTACCCGCCGAACCTGGACCCGGTCAGCATCGGCTACCGCATCACCACGCCGCCCGCGCACCATGCCGGCACCATGTATGTGGCCGCCGCGCTGTCGGAAGGACACATCCCCGGCGGACTCGTCATTGCCACCGACTCGGACACCGGGGCGATCAAATGGGTGTTCAACACGATCCCGCAAGGTCCCCAGGACGAGGGCTGGGAGATTGCCCGCGACACCTGGGGCGACGGCGCGCGAGCCGGCGGCGGCATCTGGACCCAACCGGCGATCGACGAAGAGCTCGGGATGGTCTACATCAACGCCGGCAACCCGTCACCGGACTACGACGGCTCGGCCCGGGTCGGGATCAACCTCTTCAGCAACAGCACCATCGCCCTCGACCTCGAAACCGGGGCGCTGCGCTGGTACTACCAGGCGGTGCATCACGACCTGTGGGACTGGGATCATGTCACCGGCCCCGTGTTGTTCGATGTGACCGACGACGACGGGCGAGTAATCAAAGGGGTCGCCGCCGCCGGCAAGAACTGTCTGTTCTACATGTGGAACCGCGAGACTGGCGAGCCGCTCCACGCCATGGTCGAAACACTCGTGCCGACCGAAACGGATGTCCCGGGTGAGCAGGCCTGGCCGACCCAGCCGATTCCACACAACGCGGCGGGAGTCCCGATGACCCCGCTGTGCGCCACATTCGTCGAGCTCGACGACCCAGAATTGGCGGCGCGTTCGAGCCAGTTCTACAGCCCCTACTGGATCAACAAGGAAGTCATCGTGCCGCACGGCGGATCGAGCTTCGGGTCGCCCTCGTTCAGCCCGAACACCGGCTACGTGTATGTCACCGGAAAGAACGGCGCCATCTCGCTGGTGGTCAACCCGGTGGGTGACACCCTGGAACCGGGACCGGACTCGAGAGGACACACGGAGAGCTTCTCCTCCATCGACCGCATCAGCGAGGCCTTTCCACCGGAAGTAACGGTGTCGGCCTACGACCCGATCACGGGCGAGCAGCCCTGGCAGGCGGTACTCCCGGCGCAGACCTCCATCGGGGCCAGCGGCAACATGGTGACCGCGGGCAATCTGGTGTTTCAGGGGGTGGAAGACGGCGGGTTCTATGCCCTCCACGCCGAAACGGGTGAGGAGCTGTTCCGCTATGACGCCCCGCGTCCGATCCGCGCCAGCCCGATGACCTACCAGGTCAACGGCAAACAGTATGT
>JAPYUM010000067.1:5264-22330 GCA_029940535.1 Vicinamibacterales bacterium | reverse complement strand
GGCGTACTCGGCAAGAGCGGGCAACCTTGCCGCGGGTCCACGATGTGTGCGGCTCTGATTGGTCGGTGTCCGACCTTGGTACACGGCGATCCGCACTTGCGACCGCGGCGGCCGTGCGGATACAGTCCCGACGTAGCACTCTGGACATCGGCCAGGACATCATGCTGCGATTTCAGATCCGCGTCGGGCTGACCGCTATGGTGGCGCTGTGGGTCGCCTTCCCGGTCTCCGCCCAACCGGGGGTGGCCTCCACGGCCGAGCAGGTCGAGTTCTTCGAGACCACCATCCGGCCGCTGCTGGCCGACAACTGCTATCAGTGCCACAGTGCCCGGACCACGACGCCGTCCGGCGGATTGCGGCTGGACAGCCGCGCGGGGGTGCTGACGGGCGGCGACACCGGACCCGCGCTGGTGCCCGGTGACGCCGGTGCGAGCGCGCTGATGCAGCGTGTCCAGGGGCGGCCCGTGTTGATGCCGCCGACCGGGGCGTTGACCCAGGAGCAGATCGTCGCGCTCACCGAGTGGGTCGAAATGGGCGCGCCGTGGTCCGAGGGTGCCGCCGCCGAGGCCGACCCGCCCGATCCGTCGGAGCCGTTCGACCTCGACCGGCGCCGTCGCACGCACTGGGCCTGGCAGCCGGTCCGCCCGGTGCCGCCGCCGGAGGTCTCCGACCCGGCGTGGTCCGTTCGGCCTGTCGACCGATTCATCCGAGCGCGACTCGACGGAGAGGGGATGACACCGGCCGCTCCCGCCGACCGCCACACGCTCATTCGCCGGCTGTCGTTCGACCTCCGCGGGCTGCCGCCGACGCCGGCCGAGGTCGCGCGCTTCGTCGGTGATGTCTCGCCGAATGCCTTCGAGGCCTTGGTCGACCGGTATCTCGATTCGCCGCACTTCGGGGAGCGCTGGGCCCGTCATTGGATGGATCTGGTGCGCTACAGCGACTCGCACGGCAGCGAGGGCGACCCGGACATTCCGGAGGCGTGGCGTTATCGCGACTACCTGATCCGGGCGCTGAATGCCGACGTGCCCTACGACCAACTCGTCCGCGAGCACCTGGCCGGCGACCTGCTGGCCGAGCCCCGGCTCGACCCGGACGGTGGCCTGAACGAGTCCCTCATCGCGACCGCGCACTACCGCCTCGTCGAGCACGGCTACCAGCCGGTGGATCCGTGGGAAGACCGGGTGAAGTGGACGGACAACCAGGTAGACGTGGTCTCGAAGGCGTTCATGGGCCTGACCGTGTCCTGTGCCCGCTGTCACGACCACAAGTTCGACGCGATCAGGCAGACGGACTACTACTCGTTGTTCGGAACGTTGTATGGAGCCAGGCCGACCCAGCGCGCCATCGATACGCCGGCACGGCTCGAGACCAACAAGGCGGCCCTGGTCGAGGCGAAGGCGGACATTCGCCGCCGTCTCGCCGACGCATGGCTCGACGCAGTGGATGAGGTGCCGGCGCGGCTGGCCGCGCTCGCGGACCCGTCCGGCGACATCGAGTCCCCAGCAGATCTCGCGGGTCCGCCCCGTGTGGGCGGAGCCGGCCCGGCCGAGCCCGACGGCAGGCTCTTGTCCGCCTGGCGGGAGCTGTCCGTGGTCGAGCCCGCCGTGTTCCCGCAAACATGGACGGCCTGGCGAGACCGTTGGATAGACGACATCGCCGAGCGCGAGCGGTTCAACGCCGGGCGGTTCGTGACGGCGTGGGATTTCAGCGGACCGGACTACGCCGCGACGGTCGGACATGGGACCGGACGAACCGCCGAGCCGTCGCCACCCGGGGAGTTCGTGGTCCAACGCCGTGGCGACCGGGTCTTGAACGGGATCTATCCCGGCGGCGCCTACACCCACCTGCTGAGCGACAAGCACCCGGGCGTCGTCCAGACACCGCGGTTCACGATCGACCACGACTTCATCAGCCTGCGGATGCTGGGCGGTAACCTCAGCTTCGCCAACCTCATCATCGAGAACTATGCGGTGCCACGTGGCGGCATCTACAACCTGCGCTACAGCCCGAAGCAGGACGCGATGGAGTGGGCGCAGTGGGATACCAGCTTCTGGAAGGGGTTCTCCGCCTACATCGAGTTTGCGACCCAGGACGACGTCACCCAGTTCTTTTTCGACCCGGAGGACAGCGCGCAACCCAACCGGCCGGCCCGCCGCCGCGACGGGCGGTCGTCGATCGGCATCAGCCAGGTGTTGTTTCACGACGTCGACGAGACGCCACGTGACACGGTGTCACTGCGGCATCTACTGGATGCGACCGCGAGCGGCCCGCCGACGACGAGGGACGAGTTGGCCCTGGCCATGGCCGGCGCCCTCCGTGAGGTGGTCTCGGCCTGGCGCGAAGGACCGCTGACGGAGCGCCAGGCGGCGTTCCTCGACGACGCGCTGCGCACCGACCTGTTGCCACGTTCGCTCGAAGCGCTGGAGTCGCTGCGGGGCATCGTCGCCGAATATCGACTACTCGAAAGAGCTGTGCCGGTGGCCCGACGGGCGCCCGGGGTGGTGGACGAGGCGGCACCGGACCAGCCGTTGCTGGTGCGGGGGAACCACAAGAACCTGGGCGACCCGGTGCCCCGCGGATTCCTGAGCGCGCTGGACGGCACGCCGTATTCGGAGCCGGGGCAGGTCCGTCTCCGGCTGGCCGAGGCCATCACCGACCCGGCCAACCCGCTCACCGCGAGGGTCGCCGTCAACCGTGTGTGGCGACACCTGTTCGGATACGGGCTGGTCCGGACGGTGGACAACTTCGGTCGCCTCGGCGACCCGCCCTCCCATCCCGGACTGCTCGACACGGTGGCCGACGACTTCGTCCAGGATGGCTACTCGCTGAAGCGGCTCGTGCGACGACTCGTGCGGACCGAGACCTACCGAATGGGCAGCGTGGCGGCGCCGGCCGCAATCGAGCGGGACCCCGACAACCGGCTGTTGCAGCACGCCAACCTGCGGCGGCTCGAGGCCGAGGCGATCCGCGACTCGATGCTGTCGGTCAGCGGCCGGCTCGATTCGACGATGTACGGTCCAGCGGTTCCGGTCTACTACGCCGCCCGACACGGTCTGACGGAGGCAGACCCCGAGAGGGGCCCGGTGGACGGCGACGGCCGTCGGAGCATCTATCAGGAAATCCGCCGGAACGCCCACAACCCGTTCCTCCAGGTGTTCGACCAGCCGAAGCCGGCCTCCACCCGTGGTCAGCGTGACTCCACCAACGTGCCGGCCCAGTCGCTCACGCTCCTCAACAGCCCGTTCGTGATCGGCCAGGCCGCCGAGTGGGGACGGCGGCTGGCCGAGGGGGAAGCGGGGACCGTAGACGGACGGCTCGACCACATGTATCTCAAGGCGTTCGCGCGTCGACCGACCGACAGCGAACGTGCCCGTGTGATCGAGTACTTGAACGCGGTGGCAGCCGGACGCGGCACCTCAACCGGTCTGCTGCTCTACGACTCACAGGTCTGGCAGGATGTCGCCCACAGCCTCTTCAACCTCAAGGAGTACCTCTTCGTCAGGTAGCCCGGCCATGTGCTTCGACCCACGGCATCACCACGACCATCCGGCCCCGCGTCCCTTCCGAACCCGGCGCGAGATGCTGCGCCACACGTCGACCGGCTTCGGCTTTCTCGCCCTCTCGGCGCTGATGGCCGACCAGGCCTACGGGGGGCTGGCTCAGGAGGCGTCGGACGGGCCGCTCGCGGCGAAGGCACCGCACTTCGCGCCGAAGGTCAAGAACGTCATCTTCTGCTACATGTCCGGTGGCCTGTCGCATATCGACTCATTCGATCCGAAGCCACGGCTCGCGGCCGAGGCGGGCCGGCCGATGCCGTTCCAGACCGAGCGGACGATGTTCAACGAGGACGGCAACATCCTGCCGAGCCCCTGGGAGTTCACGCGGTATGGACAGAGCGGCATCCCGGTGAGTGCGCTGTTTCCTCACATCGGGTCGGTGGCCGACGAGCTCACCATCATCCGTTCTATGACCGCGCCGTTCATGGAGCACGCACAAGCGAACTTCTACTTCCACGCCGGTATGCCGTTCAACGGGTTCCCGAGCATGGGCGCGTGGGTGACCTACGGACTGGGGACCGAGAACCAGAACCTGCCGGGGTTCGTGGTGCTCGGCAGCGGCGGGATCCCGCTGGGCGGGGTGAACGTGCTCGGCAACGGCTTCCTGCCGGCGGTCCATCAAGGCTCCTTCATCTATCCCGAGAATCCGGAGCCGCTGAACAACGTCCGTCCACGAGAAACCGATGCCAGTCAACGAGACCGGCTGAGCCTCATCGGTGACCTGGATGCGGGGTTCGTCGAACAGGTCGGTGGTGACCGACAGGTGGAGGCCGCCATCGACAACTACGAGATCGCCTACCGCATGCAGACCGCGGTCCCCGAACTGGTCGACCTGTCGGAGGAAACCGAGGCGACGAGGCAGCTCTACGGCATGGACTCGTCCAACGCCTCGACGGCCGCCTATGGACGACAGTGTCTGGTCGCGCGCCGACTGGTCGAGCGGGGCGTCCGCTTTGTCGAGCTGACCATGGTGGGCACCGACGGGATGGGGCAGGCGGCCAATCCCTGGGATCAACACACCAAGTTGATCGAGGGACATGCCGCCAACGCGCTCACGGTGGATCAGCCGGTGGCCGGACTCGTCAAGGACCTGCAGTCACGTGGCCTGCTCGACGAGACCCTCGTCATCTTCTCCGGCGAGTTCGGCCGGACCCCGTTCGTGCAAGGCACCAACGGCCGTGACCACAACCCCTACGGCTTCAGCCTGTGGCTGGCCGGCGGCGGTCTCAAGAAGGGGTTCATCTACGGCCAGACCGACGAGTATGGCTACCGGGTGGTCGAGAACGCCCACACCGTGCGCGACCTGCACGCCACCGTCCTGACACTGCTCGGGCTCGACTATCGCGGCCTCACCTACCGGTTCGGCGGCCGTGACTACCGCCTGGCCGATGTCGACGGCCATCCGATTCGTGGAATTCTGGCCTGACGCTGCCTATCGATCTGAATCCACCCGAGATGCGAATCATGAAGACCACGACCGCCGCTTGCGCCCTGGCCGCATACGTCGTCGCGGCCGGCGCGGCCAGCACTGCGGCTGGGGCCGTCGTGCCACTGGACACCCGTGGGGTCCAGCCGGGACCGGTGACGGTGCTCGAGACCGAGGACGCCGTGGTGGTCGCCTGGTCGGATGAAACCGGTCAACCCTGGCGCGCCACGTTCTCGCTCGATCCCGAGACGCCGCTCATCCGGTCGGTCGAAGCCGGCGACACCCTCATCGTGTCGAACGCCCGTCCCTACTATCAGGGCGAGACCGGCACGCGCCAACGTGGCTGGAACGCGTTCTTCGACTACCCACCGGCGCATCCGAACGGCACCCGGACCGCGCAAGGCGTGTTCAACCTTCGCGGCGCCACCGCCCGCACCGTCGGTGACCGCGTCGAGATTCTGTTCGATGGTCTGAAGATGGGCGTCTTCGATGGGGGCATCGCCTACACGATCTTTCCTGGCAGCCGCCTGATTCAGCAGGAGGCGGTCCTGACGACACACCAGGCCGACGTCGCCTACTACTACGACGCCGGGTGGGAGATGGCGGCCACGGCCGACCGCGTCGTCGGGGGCAACATGGCGACGCAGGTCAGCTACTACGACACGGCGGGCACGTTGCAGAAAGATGTGAGTACCGGTTTCGACCCGGAACGGGTTCCCGTCGAAGTGCGCTATCGCACGCTGGCGGTCGAGACCGATCAGGGCAGCGTCGCGGTGTTTCCGGCGCCGCATCAGTATTTCTTTCCGCGCGACTTCACCTCGAACCTGGGTTATCTCTGGCATCGCTCGTGGCGCGGTCGGGTGTCGCTTGGCATCAGACAGATCCGCGATACCAACTGGCGGTTCTATCCCTGGATGAATGCCCCTCCGGGCCAGACCCAGCGGATGTCGGTGTTCTTCCTGCTGTCGTCGGGCGCGCCAGCCGACACCCTCGACGACGTCCTGGCCTACACGAACCGCGACCGGTTCCGGCCGGTGGACGGCTACAAGACGATGAGCACGCACTGGCACCTGGCCTACACGATGCAGGCGCTCGAGCATGGCTTCGACTGGACGCCGCCGTTCAAGCCGGTGCTGAAGGCGATGGGCGTCGATGCGTCGATCATCATGGACTTCCACGGCGACGGACATCCGCGCGACCTGACCGATCTGCGACTCGACGAACTGGACGCGTACTTCACGGCGTTACGCGCGCAATCGGAGCCGGACTTCCTGCTGATCCCGGCCGAGGAAGCGAACGTGCACTTCGGGGGACACTGGGCCCTGTTCTTCCCGAAACCGGTGTATTGGTTCATGAACCGACCAGAGGGTGGTGCGTTCGAGATGACGCACCCCAAGTACGGAAAGGTCTACAGCACCGCGAACGCCGAGGAACTCTTGGAACTGGTACGCCGCGAGGGCGGGTTCATGTATCAGACCCACCCGCGCACAAAAGGGTCGACCGGATTTCCCGATCAGATTGCGCAGACCAACCACTTCCAGGACCCGGCGTACCTCGGCGCCGGCTGGAAGGCGATGCCGTCGGACCCCTCCTCACCACGCTTGGGCGAGCGGTCGCTGACCCTGCTGGACGACCTGAGCGCGCAAGGGATTCGCAAAGAGATTTTCGGCGAGGTCGACGTGTTCCAGCTTGATGAGACGCACGAGCTCTATGCCCACATGAACATCAACTACATCAAGCTGGACGAGCTGCCCTCATTCGACCAGTGGGGCGACGCGCTCGAGCCGCTGGCGAACGGCGACTTCTTCACCACCACCGGCGAGGTGCTGCTCGCAAACGTCGACTGGTCCGAGTCGACCGACGACGAGATCGCGGTCACGGGGCAGCTCGACTGGACGTTTCCGCTACGCTTCGCGGAAGTCGTCTGGGGCGACGGCGACGAGACGCATCGAGAGATGTTTCCGATGACCCACACGCCCTCGTTCGGGGCCACGCCGTTCGAGTTCACGGTGGATGCCGCCGGCTGGGATTGGGCGCGGATCGCGGTCTGGGACGTGGCGGCGAACGGCGCATTCGTCAACCCGACGTGGCGGGACTGAGCGGGCAACTACGGTTGTGTCTGGGCCGCCAACTCGGCCGCCATCCGCTCGTCGCGCTCGATGGCCGCACGCACCTGGTCAGGTCGGGTCTGAAAACAGTCGAGACAGACGGAGGGGTCGACACGGTGGCCCTCGGTGTCGAGTCCGCGGGCCTGCATGAGTTCCCGCAGGCGCTCGGCGGTGTGGGTCTGCGCCTTGTAGAAGTCCGAATAGCTGAGCCCGTTGGCCAGGGCCAGCGGGGTCCATCCCTCGACGGTGCGTACATCGAGCCTCGCACCCTGGTCTACCAAATAGTCGACCAGATCGTTCACGCCACGGAAGGCGACCCCATGTAGCGCCGTCTCTCCGCGATCGTTGACCGCGTTGACGTCGGTGCCGAGTTCGACACACATCCGGACCGCCTCAACTACCTCCGGCTCCTGCCCGGGCAGCGATCCACCATCTTCGCCGGGAATGAAGATGGCGATACCGGCCGCCACCATCAGCGGCGTGGTGCCGTCGGCGCTGGGGATCAGTGGGTCGGCGCCGGCCGCGATGAGCACGCGCATCGCTTCGACATCGGTGTTCTTGGCGGCGAGAAAGAACGCGGTCGCGCCGAGACGGTTCAACCGGCTCCGCTGGCCGTCTTTCATCCCGTTCCGACTCATGCGGGAATCGACATCGACCCCGCGTGCAATCAGCTTGTGGACGACATCGATGCTGTCGACCCGCCCGGTCGGTATCGGGCCGGCCTGACCGCCGCTGGGATTGGGTCGCCGGGTGCGAACGACCTGGTGCAAGGCGTTCCACCCGGCCCCGGCCAGCGTCGGGTCAGCGCCGCGGTCGAGCAGGTAGTCGGCCAGCTCCCAGTTGGCGTTCGCCGCCGCGACCACGAGCGCGCTCTGACCGTCGGACAACAGGTGGTTGACGTCGGCCCCGGCATCGAGCAACACGCGGGTCGCATCACGCTGACCGGCCCGGGCGGCGAACAACAACGCGGTGAACCCGGTGGCGCGTGGGCTCGAGAAATAGCTGCCGCCGCCCGACGGCTCCTGTCGCGGCGTCCTGACCCGCACATCCGCGCCATGTTCGACCAACACCGCGATGGCGGCTGCGTTGTTTCGCGCCGCCGCCCACATGAGTGCGGTCTGGCCGGACCCGGGGTCGGTGTGGTCGGGGTCCGCTCCCGCCGCTAACAGCTGCCGAACCACGTCGGCTACACCAGCGCGAGCCGCCGTCATCAGCACCGTCTCACCCCCCGGCAACGCGGTGTGCGGATCGGCGCCGGCCTCCAGGAGACGACCGACGATCGTGGGGCTCCCGTTCGACGCCGCGAGGGTGATGGGTCGGATGCCGTACCGGTTGGCCATCGCCACGTCGGCGCCACGGCCGAGGAGCAACCCCACCAGCTCGTCGTCATCCTCGTGGACGGCCCAGTGCAACGCGGTCGCACCGTCGGGCGTGGTCTGGTTGACGTCGGTGCCATCCGAGAGGAGCGTAGCGACCGCCGCCAGATCACCGGTCTTCACGGCGGCGATCAACGGTACATCGTCTGCCTTCGCTGACGCCTCGGCACACAGACCCGCGGTCGGGACCAGTCCGAGGATGAGGCTCGCCAGCAGCGATGGGATTAGACGTCGCATGAAGTCCCTATAGATCGGCGAGCGTCCCGGTACTGTCGGCGATTTGGTCTACCTGCACGTCCACTTTTTCGAGCAAACTCAGCCCGAGGTTCATGAACGGCGTGTGCAACGGATACTTCAGATGGCGATTGCCGGCCAGATGCCCCGCGCCGCCCCCGACCAGCGCGACCGGTAGATCGAACGGGGTGTGGTGGTCGCCGTCGCCCATCCCACAGCCGTAGAGCAGCATGCTGTGGTCGAGCAACGTGCCGTCGCCATCCGGCGTCGCCTGCATCTTCTCGACGAACCGCGCGAACAACGACAGGTGATAGACGTTGACCTTTGTGTACTGCTCAACGTTGTGCGGCTCCATCTGATGATGGGAAATCGTGTGATGCCCCTCCGGCACGCCGATGTCGGGATAGGTGCGGCCGCTCTGCTCGCGGGCCATCTGGGTGCAGCTCACTCGGGTGACGTCAGCCTGGTAGGCGAGCAGCAGCAGGTCGTAGAGCAGCTTCACGTGCTCGTCGTAGCTGTCAGGCACCCCGGACGGCTGCTCCAGCGACGGCAGCGGTGTCGCGGCATTCGTCTGCTCGGCCCGTTGGATGCGGCGCTCGACCTCCCGCACGGTCTCCAGGTAGTCGTCGACCGTGTGGCGGTCGCTCGCACCCAGTCGCTGTCGCAACTCGCCGAGTCGACCGGTCACCGCGTCGAGGATGCTGCGCTCGGTGCGCATGTCGGCCAGTCGCGCCGACACGCTGCCGCCGTCACCGAACATGCGCTGGAAGACCACCCGCGGATCCCGCTCGTGCGGCAACGGCGTCGTGTCGTCCCGCCAGGATGTGGAGTTCAGATACGCACAGGCGTACCCGTTCTCGCAATTCCCGACCAGGAAGTTCGAGTCCGCGGTCAGCTCGAGCGACCGCAGCGAGGTATCGGCTCCCAGCCGATCGGCGGCGTATTGGTCCACGGTCTTGCCGGCCCGGAGATCGGCCCCCTCCGTTTTGTACGGGAGCACGCCGTTTAGCCAACCCGCGTGCGCACGACTGTGCACCCCGCCGCCTTCGTTGGGACTGACCACACCGCGATTGCTCAGACCGCTCACGACCGTGAGCTGGTCGCGAAACGGGGCCAACGGCTCGAGAATCGGCGTCATCGCGAAGTGCGATCCGCCGCCGCCAGCCGGATGAAAGTTCGGCAGGAACATGCCGTTCGGCCCGTAGAAGAAACCGAGCCGGCGCACCGGCGTGGCGGCGGTCTGGGCGCTCGCCAGCGCCGGCACCATCGCGTCGAGCAACGGGAAGGCCAGCGTCGCGCCGAGCCCGCGAAGCACGGTGCGCCGAGGCAGCGAGGTCTTGGTGATGATCATGATGCCGCGGCCCTCATTAAGAACGGCTCGCTACGCACGATGCCGAGAATGATCGACTGGAACGGATAGCCATCAGCCTCCGTCTCGCGCAGAATTCGGCGAATAGCCGGCATGTCGTAGTACTCGATCCCCCGCCCCAACGCATAGGTCAGGAGCTTTTCCGTCACGGTGGTGACGAACCGCTCCGGATGCGCGGTCAGTGCCTGGCGCAGCCCCGCGGCGCCGTCGAACGCCGTGCCGTCGGGTAGCGCCCCGGAGGCGTCGATCTGATTGTATGACTCATCGACGTCTCGCCACCGGCCGATCGCGTCGAAGTGCTCCAGCGCAAACCCAGCCGGGTCGATCATGGCGTGACACGCCGCGCACGCCGGATTGTCCCGATGCGCGCGCATCCGCTCGCGCATCGTCGCCGTCTTCGCCTGCGTCTTGCGGTCGGCCAGCGCCGGCACGTTTGGGGGCGGATCTGGAGGCGGCGTTCCCAGCACATTGTTCAGGATCCACTTGCCTCGCAAAACGGGCGATGTCCGGATTGCGTGCGATGTCAGGGTGAGGATACTCCCGTGTCCCAGAATGCCCCGGCGCGGACTGTCAGGGGACAAGGCCACCCGACGAAAGTGGCTGTCCAGCACGTTCGGGATGCCGTAATGGGTGGCCAGGCGTTCGTTGAGATAGGTGTAGTCCGCATCCAACAGATCCAGCGCGCTGCGGTCCTCGCGCACGACGCTGCCGAAGAAGAGTTCCGTCTCGCGGATGAAGCTCTGCCGCAGGTTTTCATCGAACGCCAGCGAGTACGGGTCGCCGGGACGCACCGACGGGTCGGCCAGGTTTCTGAGCTGGAGCCACTGGCCGGCGAAGTTCTCGGTGAGCGCCACCGACTTGGGGTCGGCGATCATCCGGCGCACCTGACGTTCGAGCTCGTCCGGCTCGCTCAGTCGCCCGGCCTCGGCCACCGTGAGGAGCGCGTCGTCGGGAATGCTGCTCCAGAGGAAGAAGGACAGCCGCGAGGCCAGCTCGAGATCACCGACTCGGTACCCGCCAGACGGAGGCGCGTCCACCGGATCGGTCTCGAGACGAAACAGGAAGTCGGGGCTGGCCAGCAGATAGCGGAGCGCCATCTCGATGCCGGTCTCGAAGTCGTCGCCGTCGCCGCGGGCGGCGTCATAGAACCCGACCAGCAGATTGATGTCGTCGTCGGTGGCCGGACGGCGGTAGGCCCGGCGGGCCAGTGTGCCGAGAATCTCTGCCGCGCACCCGGCCTCGTCGGACGACGCCGACGGGTCGCAGACGAATAGCTGACGCCGGCTGGGCGTGTCGCCCGATCCCCGGGCCTCATACGGACCGGCGATAGTCACACTGCGCACGGTCGGGATCGCGCCGGCGACGCCACCGCGACGCGGGTTCTGAAACGGCTCACGTACCTGCTCCACCAGCGCGGCCGAATTGCGGTAGAACGTGACCCCGATGTCGTGCGGTCCAGCCGACACGGGCACTCGCACCGTCAGACCGCCACCGGTGAGACCGGGATGTGGTTCGGCTCCCGGACCGAGCGTCACCAGCTCGACCTGGTCTCCATCCACGGTGACCTCGAAGCGGTGTGGCACGCGGCCGCCACGCGCACGCGCCAGCTCGACCTGAATGTCGTAGTCGGCATCCTGGGGAAACAGATGGCTGACCACCGTGCCGCCGCGCGTGCCGAAGCCCAGTCTCTCGACCCGGTCGTGCTGCTGCATGTCGGTCGCAATGCGATAGGTGTCGGACGTCACGGCGGGCGGCGGACTCCCCACCGCCAACCGACTCACCGTCTTGGCCGCGGCCAGATACCGCTCCAGCAGCGATTGCGACAACCGCAGCGCGTCACCCATGTTGTCGAACCCGCGGCTCGAATCGTCGGCGGGAAGCAGATCCGCCACATGGACGTCGAGGGCCAGCAGATCACGAACCGCGTTCCGATACTCGACACGATTGAGCCGGTGCAAAGACGCCGTGCGACCGGGGTTCGGACGCGACGCGGCGGCATCGTCGAGTGTCGTTTCCAGCCAGGTCAGTAGGGCGCGCTCCTCCGCCGGGTCGGGCCGGGGGCGACCAGCCGGCGGCATCATGCCACCCCGCAGCTTCCGCACGACCAGTTCCCAGGCTTCGGCGTTGTCGCCGACCGTGTCCAGATCGAGGGTGTCGAGTGTCAGGCCGACGGCGCGCAGCTGGCTGACCAGCGGCGACGGCGCGGTCCCCGTGCCCTGCACAATCGGTTCGCTGTGGCAGGTGACGCAGTAACGATCGAGCAGCGCGCGATGCTCGTCGGGGGCGGCGACCGACCGCTGGCCAGCGGAGACAGGATCCGCGGGGACCATGCCCGTCAGGAGCACCGTCGACACGACACCGATGATGGCGAAGCGCATGTGACGTAACACTGGGCGATTCATTGTGGGAGCGCGAGCGCGATGAGCCCAGGGCCGCCCTCGCCTCCGACGGTCAGTGCGATGTATTGCACCCCATCAAGCATGTAGGTCATAGGGGTCCCGATCGCCCCACCGCCCAAATCCACCGAGGCCACCGGCCGCCCGGTCGTCTTGTCATAGGCGACCAGCCGGGGACCACCGTCGGTCCCGCCGGCCGTCAGGGCGTGAATGAGCAGGGTCTTGGTCAGCACGGGGCCGCTCCGGCTGTCGTCGCCGCCCAGCGGCGGGAGGTCGAGCGCCCGGAGCATCGGGTGATTGCGAATACGGTCACCGTCGCCGAGCGGTGTCATCCAGACATGTTCGCCGGTATTCATGTCGATGGCGGTCATCCGCGAATACGGCGGTTTCCAGAGCGGCAGGCCCTGCGGCATCTGTGGCCGCCGGTCAGGGTTGCCCGCCTCGATGAACGACGCCCCGCCACGGCTGAGGATGTAGTCCAGCGTCGAGGGCTCACCGGGCTCTGGGCGCCGGAACCGCATGACCGAATGGACGTTGCGCGACGGCACGTAGAGAATGCCGGTCTCGGGATCGACGGCGGCGCCGGACCAGTTGGCGCCACCGCCGGCGCTCGGTCGAAAGATGGTGCCCTGGAGCGACAACGGGGTGAACAGCGGGCCCAGCCGGAACCCCTCGACCGCTTCCACCGCCATTTGCCGGATCTCAGGCGTGAAATCGACCAGATCGTCGAGCGTGGCCCCCTGGGTGTCGAACGGCGCCGGACGGGTGGGGAATGGCTGGGTCGGCGAGAGGACCTCCCCCTCGAGGTCGGTTTCGGTGTTCACCTCGCGCTCTTCGATCGGCCAGATCGGCTCACCGGTCACCCGGTCGAACGCATACACGAACCCTTGTTTGGTGACCTGCGCCACCGCCTTGATGTCACGCCCGTCGACGGTGATGTCGAGCAGGTTCGGCGCCGTCGGGTTGTCGTAGTCCCAGACCCCATGATGCACCATCTGAAAGTGCCACACACGCTGTCCGGTCTGCATGTCGACCGCCACCAGGCTTTCGGCAAACAGGTTGTCACCCGGCCGGTGTCCGCCGTAGTAGTCGGATGTCGGCGTGCTCGTCGGCAGATAGACATACCCGAGCTCCGGGTCCACGCTCATGTTCGACCAACTGTTGGCGTTGCCCGAATAGCGCCACGACTCGTTCAGCCAGGTCTCGCTGCCGAACTCGTCGGCGCTCTGCGGAATGTTATGGAAATCCCACCGATGCCGGCCCGTCCGGGCGTCGTAGGCGCGCGCGAACCCCGGTGGCATCTCCTTGGTGATGCTGAAGTCGTTGATCGACGACCCGACGATGATGGTGTCTCCCACCACCAGCGGCGCCGACTGTGACGAGAGCGGAAGCAGATTCAGGTTGTCGCGCAGCCCGCGTGTGGCGCGTGGCAGGTTCTCGGTCAGGTCGACCCGCCCGCCGTCTCCGAAGTCGGCCGCCGGCAACCCGGTCTTCGCATCGACCGACACCAGGAACCCGTCGCCGGTGCCCCACACGATCCTGGATTCGCCGCCACTCTCCCAGTAACCCACGCCGCGGTGCGCCCACGGTGCCGGGGCCGGCGTGCCGGCTTCGTAGATGCGCGGATCGTGCACCCACAGCGTTGCTCCCGTCCGGGCGTCGATGGCCGCGGCCTGGTAGAGGGGGGTACTCAGATACAGCACGCCGTCGACCATCAGCGGCGTCGCCACCAAGCGACCGGCCCCGGGCCGGGTCACCCAACGGTCTGGCTCTGCCGCCTCGAGCAGGTCGAAGAGCGTCTCGGCCGGCACCACCGACGCCCCCTGCTCACCTTCGACGACCAGGTGCGTGTCGGCGGTTCGCCACCGCCAGACCACCTCGAGTTCGTCGAAGTTGTCAGCGGTGATCTGGTCGAGTGGGGAATACTTCGAACTGTAGGTGTCGGCCGCATAGGCACGCCACTCGCCGTTGCGCGCCCCCGGCTGGGCGGCCACCGGCGCGGCCAGGCACGCCAGATTGAGGACAGCAAGCACCAGCACGGTCAGGCAGCGAATGGTCATCGGTACCTCAGACGGCACGCGGAACAGATTGAACACGTCAGACGCGCGTGCGGCCGCGTGGCGACCCAATCGGACGTGAGCTGGCCTCCATGTCACGGCACGACTTCTCTGACGACCCCGTCGTGTTTGTTCATCAGGAAGATCCGGCCGTCCGGCCCCGTGCCAAAACGCACATCCACCCGCACGGCCGGTTCGAACCCCAACTCGCTGGTTTTCTCCGCCACCAGTTGGAGCAGCGTCTTGACGTCGGCGCCGTCGCGAAGCAATACCCGGCGAATCGAATCTTGTCCGCCATCGGGCAGGTCGTCGGCCGGCAGGTGAAAGATTTCGCCTTGCGGAAAATCCGCGAACAACACGCGGTCCTCCAGTTGCGGGATGGTGTCGTGCCGATAGACGAGGACACCCCCCGCGGCCGACTGGCGCTGCAGGAGTGGGTCGAGTTGGCCGTACTCGGCGATTGGATAGGTGAGACCGGGCTCGCTCCGCTGGTCGTTGAGGTCGACGGCCCGACGGCTGATGAAGCGGAAACTGCCTTCCCAACTGCTCCACCCCAGGTCGGCGCCGGCGGTGACCAGACTGAGCTCTTCGACGATGTTCTGACCGATGTCGGTGACGAACATGTTGCCGTTCACCGGGTCCCAGGCGAGGCCCTG
The DNA here is from genome assembly GCA_029940535.1 of Vicinamibacterales bacterium. Lineage (GTDB taxonomy): Bacteria > Acidobacteriota > Vicinamibacteria > Vicinamibacterales > UBA8438 > UBA8438. Next base: position 7,148 of record JAPYUM010000067.1, on the reverse strand, counting down.
CGGGTTCCGGAGACCGGAGGCGAAGATTTCAGGAAGCGTCTGGTCGAGCTCGTCTCCGACGTAGGGGTTGTCGGGCGGAATCCCGTACTGGCCGTTCCGGCTGTCGGAGCCCACCGGCTGCACCCGCAGGATCTTGCCGAACGCCACCCCGAGATTCTGACCGAGGTCCATCGGGTCGCCCCCGCTGCCTCCATCGGCGAGGCCGACATACAGCATGCCGAAGTCAGGATCGCCCGGGGTCGCGAGCGGGTTGAATGCGATATACCCGCCATTGTGGTTGCGGAACGGTTGCTCGACCCTGAGCAGCACCCGTGGCGGCCCGCCGTTATAGGTCGCGGCCGCGGCGTCGCGGGCGGCGAATTCGACCAGCACGGTGTCGTGCGAGTCCTGCCCTCCACCCGACACGAAGTCCGGCTCGGGCACCGTGTCTCGCGTGTCCATCCAGGCGTACAGTCTGCCGTAACCGGCGGCGCCAGCCACGCCGAACTGGGGGTGCAGCGCGAAGCTCTGGACCCCCTGCTCGCGCCCGGCGAACTCGACTGGGAGGCCCCATCGGGGGTCGTTGATATCCAGATAGAGGGCTACCTCGCCGCCATACCCGATCGTGTAGACGGGCCCCTGCATGTCGTTGACGAACAAACGCCCCGACTCGGGCTCGTCGACGAGACGCATCGGGCGTGCCCGCTTCCCCGCGACGTCCGGAAGCGTCGTGAACTCGGTGTACCCGACGACGATCACGCCCTGGGTCGCCTCGATCGGATCAGGAAAGGGATCGTCGGGCACCTGCGCACTGGTGCTGCTAGTGGCGAACATGACCGCGCTGGCGGCCACGGCGCCAACCAGTGCCGGCCGCCCGACCGGGGTCATCGACATCGTCTTCAACACACCCATTTCGTCAGCGTCGTGGCGATCAGCCAGCCTGCCACCCGGAGCGCTCTACACCCGCGCGAGGTCGTGATGCTTGATCGGGAGGTCCCGAACACGGATACCGGTTGCCGCGAAAATGGCGTTGGTCACCGCGGCCGCGATCGGCGGGACCCCCGGCTCTCCCAAGCCGCCCGGACGCGTGTCGGACCGAATGAACTCGACGCTGATGTCTGGCGCATCAGCCAGGTGAATCATTTGATGGTCGCCGAAGTTGGTCTGGACGACGCGGCCTTCCGCGATCGTGATCTCCCCCACCATGGCCGCCGACAGCCCGAAGATGATGCCGCCCTCGATCTGGGCCTTCGCCGAGTCGAGGTTGATGTAGTCGCCACAGTCGGCGACGGCGTGCACGTGACGGACCCGGAGCGTGCCCTCCCGAGACACGGCCACGTGCGCCACTTGCGCCACGATGGTTCCGAAGCTCTCGCACACCGCGATTCCGCGGCCTTCACCCTCAGGCAGCGGACTGTCCCAGTCGGCCATGGCCGCGACCTTTTCCACGACGGCCCGGAAGCGAGGCTCGTCGTCGAGCAGATCACGTCGGAAGTGATACGGGTCTTTGCCGGCGGCATGGGCCAACTCGTCGACAAACGACTCCTTGAAGAACCCGTGCTGCGAGTTCAGCACCGATCGCCAGGCCCCCAGTCGGATCGGATGCGCCGCGTCCCGCCCGTCTGCTTGCTTGTCCGCAATGGCATAGGGCATGAACACCGACTCGCCATCGCCGCCGCCGGCGTAGTGGCAGGCGACCGTGAGCGGCCTGCCGTCCGCGTCGAGCGCCGCGGCGAACCGCGCCATCCCGGCGGGCCGATAGTAGTCGTGCTGGATGTCGTTCTCGCGGCTCCACACCAGCTTCACCGGTGTCGGGGACATCACCTTCGCGATACGAGCGGCGAGATGGACGTAGTCGAACGTAAACGGCAGACGTCGTCCATAGCCGCCGCCCAGCAGCAGGTT
>JAPYUM010000067.1:0-5164 GCA_029940535.1 Vicinamibacterales bacterium | reverse complement strand
GCAAAGATCGACGCGCTCGAGACGTTGCCGTGCCCGGCATCGTCGTAGGTCGGGGTCAGCGCGGCCAGGGCCACCCGCGCGCGCCAGTAACTGTCGGCGACGACGGCCACCGCCTCGTTGAGCTGCACCACGCGGGTGACCCCCGGCATCGCCTCGGCCGGGGCGGGGTCGACCGAGACGAGCGAGCCGCCCTGTACCGGTGCGATATCGACGGCGGCGTAGAGCATGCCCGGCAGCGTGAAGTCGATGCCGTAGACGGCGCTCCCGTCGACCTTGGGCGGAATGTCGAACCGCGGCGGGGACGTGCGACGCAGCGTATAGGTCTCCGGATCCTTCAGGTCGGGACTCGACGGCACCGGCTTCGCCGCCGCCGCCCTCGCCAGCTCACCGAAGGTCGCACTCTGGCCGGAGCCGGCATGCGTCACCCGAGACTGGGTCGCCGCGCAGTCCGATACGGCAACCCCAAACCGTTCCGCCGCGGCCTCGACCAACATCTCCTTGGCGGCGGCGCCGGCCAGGCGCATGCCGTAGTGCCCCGTGCCCCGGACGGCCGTCGAACCGCCCGTGGCCTGCGAGCCGAACCACCGCGCCAACCGGTAGGAGCCATAGTCGACGGCCCGTCCCATGGGGGCCGGCACCGCATCGCCCACGAACGCACGGAGGATGAACGCGTTGGCATACATGTCGAGGGCCGGCGCCTCCTCGATCCGGACCTGACCCCAGTCGGCCTCCATCTCCTCGACCGCCATCATCGCCAGCCCCGTCAACGCCCCTTGTCCCATTTCGCAATGCGGAACGAGGATCGTCACGAGGTTGTCCGGCGTGACCGTGATCCAGGTCGTCAGCTCGCCCTTCGCTTCCGCGTCAGCAGACACGACGCTGTGTCGACTGGGCGAGAAGATGACACCGCCGATCCCCAGGACGAACCCGCCGCCGACAAGACTCCCGGCGCCGATGAACGCGCGCCGTGTCCATTTGCGCATCGCGCTCTTCTTTGCCTGAGGCGCCTTAGGCATCGCGCCCCTCCTTGCCGTCGCTGACCGCGTGGATAGCCCGACGCACCCTGGCGAACGTACCGCACCGACAGATGTTGGTGATGGTGGCGTCAATCTGCTCGTCGCTAGGATGGGGTCGCTCGTCGAGCATCGCCGTGACAGCCATGATCATCCCCGACTGACAATACCCACACTGCGGTACCTGATGGGTAATCCACGCCTCCTGAACCTTGTGAAGCGTGCCATCGGCCGCCAGGCCTTCGATGGTTGTGACGGCCGAGCCCTCCGCGCCAGACACCGGAAATGAGCACGAGCGGACGGCCCGTCCTTCGATCTGCACGGTGCACGCGCCACACGCGCCGATGCCACAACCGAACTTCGTGCCGGTGAAACCCAGCGTGTCGCGAAGCACCCAGAGCAGCGGCGTCTCCGGTCCGACGTCCACTGAATGGGTGTGACCATTCACGGTGAGGGTAATCGCCATCCGTGCCTCCAGTCGCGAATCAAAATACCGATCTCGCCACGCCCGGTGGGCTGGGAACTCACCGCGTGGCCAGACGTACGCGCCTATCGTAACGGCAAACGGCGGAACGTGCCGGTCGGTTCGACCTCTGCGAGAGCCGCGCCGTATTCCGGTTGGCCCTCGCAAGCACCTGGCAACGCGTCGTGTAACTCGCGCTCGCCAGCGCGATGACGATATTGTCGCCCCGGAGGCCACCTCTTGCGCGATGGTGTCGCATTCTCGAGAACGCACGTTCGGAACCGGTCGCTAGTATGACCACTCAAGAGGGATTACTACCGGGGGTGGCACAAGATTGGGCACGGCGACCGGCGGGGGTAGCATCTCAAGTTCCCCAGTTCCTCGGCTCCACCTTCATCGTTCCGGAGCGGATACTGCCACTCTTGGGTCCTGTCGCAGGTGCAGGAACTGCGCGGCGGTGAGACTCATCCTATAGACAGTCCACTCTTTCCAGGGGCACGCGACGTGGCACGGGCTCTGCCCCTGCTGAGGCGTGGCCCTCCCGTCGACGACCTACCAACCTCGGCAGCCGACGTCCGGAGTGCTCCACCAAGTCGTGCGCGACCACGTCTTCCCACGGGTGCCCGTGCGCCAATGGGTCCTCAGCCTCCCGCACCGGCTCCGCTATCGGCTGGCCTGGGACCACGATCTCTGCCGCGCCGTGGTGGGATGTGCCATGCGAGCGACCCTTGGGTTCCTGCGACGCCGCGCCCGGGACACCGGCGTGCGGGATGGACGCGGCGGCGCCGTGACCATCGTGCAGCGATTCGGCGGCGCGCTCAACACGAACATTCACTTCCATATGCTCGTCATGGACGGGGTCTTCTCGAAGGACGGCGACGCAGTACGCTTCCATCCCAGCCTGTCACTCGACGCCGCCGACATCGATGAGATTCTCGCCACGATCGAAGCCTACCTGCCGCCTGTCCTGGCGCGACATGGCGCCGACGCCGGGGACGACTCGACCGAGCCACTCGACCCGGGAGCAGAGCAGGCTCCGGTGTGGGCCGGGCTAGCCGCCGCGTCCGTGCAAGGACGAGTCGCGCTGGGAGCGCGGGCCGGCGCCCGCGTGCGCCGCGAAGGTCAGCTCGCGGCCACCGCGACGACACCACGCAGCCTCGGGCCACACCAGGCCCGGCACCGAGGCTTCGATCTGCATGCCGGCGTCTGCGTGCCCGCCGACCGCGGGGACCGGCTGGAGCGGATCGCCCGCTACACCCTGCGGCCGCCTGTCGCGCACGACCGCCTCGAATGGACCGAACACGGCCAGGTCAGACTGGCGCTTCGGCGCCCTTGGTCAGACGGGACCACACATCTGCTCTTCGACCCGGTCGAGCTCTTGGAGCGCCTGGCCGCGTTGACGCCACGGCCGAGGGTCAACCTGATTCTGTATCATGGCGCCTTGGGAGCACGGGCGGCCTGGCGCTCGCTCGTGGTCCAGTACGGGACCACCGACGGGACGCGGCCGACCGGGGATTCCGCCACCGCCGTCGAGGAGCCGGCGCCACCCCGGGACACGCGCGCCCGCGGGAACTATCTCTGGGCGGACCTGATGCGCCGGAGCCTGGCTCTGGATGTGCTCGCCTGTCCCCGCTGTGGCGGGCGACTCCGGCTAATTGCGGTGGTCGACCACCCCGCCGTGGTGGCCCGCATCCTGGGGCACCTGGCGCTCCCCACCGAAGTCCCTGGGACCCGGCCGGCACGCGGGCCCCCGACCGAGGTCGCCGACCTCTTCCCACCGCCGGTCCCGCCTGACTCCTGTCGCCTCTGACGTCAGCACCCTACAGGTGCGCCTCCGCCACGTCGACGAACGCGACCGGAGCCGACGATCGTAGTATTCTCAGTCTGAAGTCGGGACCGACATTCGCCGGCGATGGGTGGGCAAATCCGCCTGTCGCGGGGAGGCGCGGGGCGCATGGCGGTTCCGATAACGAATCTTACGTTAACTGGGGTGGTCTAATCCGTCCTATCGGCATTACAAGAGGAGGAGCACATGATGAATCAGATCATGACCCGAAGGGTCCTGCTGACCGGCCTTTCGACCTTTCTGTTTCCCGCTGTTGCTTGGCCGCAGAGGCGACGAAGAGTCGTGGGTCGCCAGAAACGCGTTGGCATACGCGCCGGCCACCCAATTCGGCGCTCGGTGAACCGAACGGTGAGCGTCAGTCCGGCGCGGAGGACCGTGGTCGTCAGCTCCCCGCTGACCTACCTGCCTGTGATTGCATTCGCCGCGGTGGTCGCCACAGTCCCGGCGCGTGAGCGACTTCGGTGGCAGGACACCGATACGATCGATCGGGACGAAGAGTGGGTGGAGTGCAACTTCGGCATCGACGACCGGGGAAGCGAACTTTTCCTGCAAGTCGACGGCCGCGCGCAGTTTGATTTCGCCGACATCACTTTCAACAACGGAGAGGTGCAGGTTGTCGACTTCAATGAAAAAACCTACTCCAACGGGGTTTACACGTTGTTAGATTTTCGTGGCCAGCGACTGGTGAAGACGGCGCGCCTGGTTGCGCAATCCAAGAGTGCGGAAACCACGCTGCGCGTGTATTTAAGCTAGTCAGCGAAGCGCTGCGTCGAAGGGCACTGTCAAGTTTGACGAAAACTCGGCTGGCCGACCCCCAAGATAATAGGCGCGAGTCCTGTTATGAACCAGGCATGGTGGGGGTCCGTCAGCCCGATTCTGCTGAACTTGACAATGCCGTTGAAATGCTTCTTGCCACCACCGGATTTCCCTAGTGTGCCGAGTGTCATTACAACATCACCAGTAGCACTGAACTTCCCTACCTGATGCCCGCGTGTACCAACCGGGTGCGTTCTTCACTTACAGCGCCGGTGACCCAGACATTGCCATTCGGGTCAACATCGATCCCATGTGGCCAGATGAACATCCCGTCGCCAAAGCTCTTGGCAACGGTACCGTCTGGTGCAAATGTGACCACCGGACCGAGATCAGAATCAAGGCATTCATTGCCGAGGCGCTCTGGGACTGAGACAGGATCGTACGCGTCACACCTGATGATTGCCCAAGTGTGACGTCCATCAGGGTCGACGGTGACGCCACCAACTGCACCCATTCTTCGACTAGTTGGTAGTTTGGCCCAGTCTTCCACTTGACGGTACGGATTGGGGTAGGCCTAGGCATAGGTGTCAACGGCAAAACTGAACGCGACGATACCCGTGACAGCCACAAGCATGAATAAACGGGACTTTGATTTCAACACAAGCATTCTCCTAAGCATGCAAAGTGCCTGATTCAATTGGTTAAGTACCAAGCCCCTATTTAAGTCGGTTTTCGAGTACATAGTGGAGTATTGTTACCCGCCGATGAAGCGGATTTTCGATCGAAACGAGGTCACTGCCCTGGAGTTTGGAGACCATACGGAGGGAAAATCATGACATTGCGGTTGCTGTTGTGCGTATTGCTGATGCTACTTGGCGTGACGGGGACAGGAACGGCGCAGATCAGCCGCGGGACGGAGATCGCCGGTATCATCGATGTCCACTTTCATGTGGGCCCCGCGACTGTCGCGGGGAGGCGCGGGGCGCATGGCGGTTCCGATAACGAATCTTACGTTAACTGGGGTGGTCTAATCCGTCCTATCGGCACCGACCGATCCGTCCACGAACCCGCTACATCGGTCCGGCG
>JAPYUM010000204.1 GCA_029940535.1 Vicinamibacterales bacterium | reverse complement strand
TCGTCACGGTGCTGGCTCTCGCGGCTGCCGCCATCCTACTAGGGGCGTGGGAGCTTGCCATCACGCGCCTCGCTTCCGTCGTCTATTTCTTCGACCTGACCTACCTGGCCCTGGCCGTGTGCCTGTTCGGGTTGGGCGCAGGGGCACTCTGGACCAGGCGATGTGGCAGTCGACTACGCCTGTCGGTCCTGTTGGTGTTGCTGCCCACGTTGATGCCGATCAGCTGGTGGTTGATCTCGAGGTTTGACGCGGCCTGGGTTGGTGGCCTCTTCGCCCTGCCGTTTGTCCTGTTCGGCGCCGCTTCAACCCTCGCATTCCATCGCATGACCCATCCCGGAGAGCGTGTTCACCTATACGCCGGCGAGGTTGTCGGTGCAGCGCTTGGCCTGGTTCTGCTCGGTCCGATGGTGGTGCCTTGGCTGCCGATGGATGTCCTGGGGGAGATCGGCACACAGACTCACCTACGCGATGTCGTCGACAAAGAGGGATTACGTCAGCATCGCTATGCTGCAAGCGCCTATGCCCGGACGGATCTGCTTTACACGTACCGGGAGTCCGTGGCCTACGTGTTCACCGACGCGATGTTCGTCACACGTTCTGTCCAGTGGGATGGGGAATCCACGTATTTTGACGATCCATACGTAGAGGACCTGGCCCGCCTCAAACGAATGGCGTTGCTCAGCGGTACGGGTGCCGGCGGGCGCGACAGAGTAATGCTGTTGGGAGCGGGTGCCGGATTCGACATGGCGGTGGCTCTGCAGTCAGGCGCACAACACATCGATGCGGTCGAAGTGAATCTCCAGACGATCGAGTTCGGCCGCGAACTGGATGCGTGGGCGGGCGGCGTACTCAGCAACCCAAAGGCGCACATTCACCTGGCAGAGGCCAGGCGCTTTATGGCCGGTTCGAACGACCGTTGGGACCACATCAACCTCACCCTGTTGCAGACCTCGCCAGCCGCCGGGCGAGGGCGTAGCCATGTCGACGGTCGAGTGCTGACCGTCGAGGCAGTGCAGACTTACCTGAACCACCTGCAACCCCTTGGGATACTCGCAGTCATTCAAAACACACGATTACTTGCGGAGCGGACCCGTCTTTCGGTGCTTACGGCCAATGGCGGACACTCCGATCGTGTAGTTGAATTGCGACTACCGATTTCTCAGCATGCGGACAATCCGTTCAACCACCTGTTGCTAGCCCGCAACGAAGCGTTTGATGAAGCTGAACTCCGCGAGATACGTCTTCTTGCCAGCGAATTGGGTGCGGAGCTCGTTCTAGACCGGACTGGCCTCGACGGCCGGCCTGCAACCGACGACCGCCCGTTTCTGTTCGAGGCCGGTTTTTTCAATCTCGCGTATGCGTTGGTTGTGGGGACCCTGGCGCTGATGGCGCTCGTTGCTGTGTTCGGCTGGGAACGAAAAGCTCCCGGCAACATCGTCCGGGGCTCCGCGGCCGCGCTGGTTGGCATGGTTACGATGGCGCTGCAGGTGCTGGTCGTCTATCGAGTCCAGAGCGCGGTGGGCAGCCCCGCTTTGGCCATCGGCCTGGCACTTGCTTCGGTGCTGGTGGGTGCCGGCATGGGCGCGCTTCTCCTGGGAAGCAGGTTCCTACAGCCTGCGATGTGGCGTCGAACGGGAATCCTGGCGGCCGCCGGCGTGATGGCGCTCACCGTAGTGGGACCCACCATTGCAGAGATCAGCGCGAACGTCGGGAACATCTCTGCCGCCGCTTTGCTCATGACCACATTCACAGCGGTTTGCTGTATGCCAGCAGGATTGCCATTCCTCGCCGTGATGCAATCCTGCAGGTCGGTCTCAGGACACGGTGAGGGGTTGGCAATCGGTTGCGATGGGCTTGGTGGCATCATCGGGGCTGCGGGCGCAACGGTTGTGGCGATGACGCTGGGCTTCAATATGCTGGGCTGGTTGTTGGTCACGGGGTTTGTCGGCTTCTCGTTGCTCAAGCCCGCTGGCGACCAAGTCGGGACCGAACCACCGCTCCCCGGTTGAGGGCGTTCTGGGCTAGGTCTATATTCCCTCCCTCACGGGACGTGGCGCAGCTCGGTAGCGCACCTGAATGGGGTTCAGGGGGGTCGCCGGTTAGAGCCGAGCGTCAGCAAAGCCTTCGATAGATTCACATTACTCCCGCGAGACGACCGCCGAAGGCGACCGCAGGTCAATCCGGGCGAGGCACCCTGCCCCCCACCCGGTTCGGCGCCGTAGCAGCAATGCGGGAGGACCGCTCCTCCGGCCCCCTCAATCGTAACAGCGAGATTCAGCGGCCTCGCCGGACCCGCAGCTATTACGTACGTTGAGAACTTCCCATCCCCGAGCACCAAGGTCCTCGATGCCGTACATGTCCGGTCGGATTCTAGCTGCCCTCCTGCTGTTGACTCTGGCCGCGTGCAGCAGCGCGGATGATACCATCGACGCGGCGGAAGCCGACACCTACGCGCCGCAGGCTCCCATCGACATGACGGCTGCCGACGGTACCGCGGCGATGATTGCTCGGGCGACCTCCCTCGAGCTCGACACCGAGTACGTGTCCCCTCCCGGTGAAGCGCTTCACCATCAGACGGCGGGTTTCGCCAAGATCCTTTGCTCGGCGGTCTTCATCACCGGCCTCGACCCCGAGGACGCCGCGGCGAACGTCGGGGGCTTCATCTCGCCGTTCGGCGAGCGGCATCACGTGGTCGACACCATTGTGGACTTCGAGCGCCAGCTGGTGAGCCTGACCCTATCGGACGGTGTCACCCGCACGGCGAAACGCTACCGTAACCAAGGCTGCGTGCCGCTCCCGATCGGGGAGGACTCGATCTACTACGCACCCTCCGAAGTGGCCCGAAACCTACCGCCGGCTGAGAGCACACGTTGGCCGATGGGCGACGTGCTGCCCGAGGGCCCGTGGCCCGAGCAGCTCGACAGGGCGAAGGTCGAGCAGGCGATCGAAGTCGGCTTCGGCCCGCCGGAGGCGATGACCCTCGGACTGGTGGTCACCTACAACGGGCGGATCATCGGCGAGCGGTACGGCGACGACATCGACATGCAAACGCCGCTCGAGAGCTGGTCGATGACCAAGAGTGTCACCGGTACGCTCGTCGGGGTCCTTATCGAGCAAGGCCACTACGACCTCTGGGATCCCGCCCCGATCCCCGAGTGGCAGACCGAAGGCGATCCCCGTCAGCAGATCCGCATCGGCGACATCATGAGGATGTCGAGCGGGTTGCGGATCAACGCGCCCTCCGATCCCGACTACGACCCGACGACCTACGCGGACCACTACTACTACTACACGGGCACGGTCAACTCGTACGAATGGGCGGCGACCCGGCCGCAGGAGTGGGAACCGAACCAGGTCGGACGGTATCGCAACACCGACCCCATCCTCGGCAGCTACCTCGTTCGCCTCGGCGCGGAGGCGCGGGGCGAGGACTACCACTCTTTCCCGCAGCGCCAGCTCTTTGACCGGATCGGGATCCGCTCAGCCGTCATCGAGACCGACCCGTACGGCAACTTCCTCGGGCAAGGCCTTGCCTTCATGTCCGCCCGCGACTGGGCGCGGCTCGGCAACCTCTACCTGCAGGACGGCGTGTGGGAGGGAGAGCGAGTGCTCCCCGAGGGGTACGCCACGTACGCCTCGACGCTCGCTCCGGCGTGGGTGGCCGACGGCCGACCACAGTACGGCGGTGCCTTCTTCTGGGTGAACGGCACCGGGTCCCAACCCATCCCTGAGAGCGCATACAGGATGAGCGGCGCCGGTGGCCAGAGCACAACGATCATCCCGACGCATGGGCTGGTGGTGGTCCGCATCGGCAAGTATACCGGAGCCCGTGCGGGTGGGAGGGCGCTCCGCTCCGCCTTTGAGCTGCTCATGGAGGCGGTGCCGGCGATCGACTGATC
>JAPYUM010000203.1 GCA_029940535.1 Vicinamibacterales bacterium | reverse complement strand
TATTTCTTATCGGTCGTGACTGACGTCGACATCACGAATCTCGAAGACGGGCCCGTGTGGGCGGCAATTCGTACCCGATGACACCTGTTGAAATGCTCGTATCACCCGATAACTACCGCAGGAAACGTACCAATGTGCCCCTATCGAACAACGTGGATCAGTTTGGGACAGCGGAGTCCATCGCGGGGCGTGTCCAGCGAGGCACGTCTTTTGCCACGGCGGCCAAGACATGAACCACAGGAGGCGGGCGATTAGCCACCGTTGCGCCCGCAATGGCATCGCTTCAAGGCGGCATGGTTCGACATAGACACGCTTGCATCGTCCTCCTCCTGGCGGGTCTGGACCTGTCCGCCTGCGGCGGCGAGCCCGGAGACGCGGCGCTGACCGAGCGACCTGGCGGTAGCGGCCCGGTGGTCGGAACCGTTCGCGGAGAGCCACGCACCTTCAATCACCTGTTGGCGGGGGAGAACGAATCTGTCCTGGTGTCTCGATTGACTCAGGCGGGCCTGGTGCGCATCAATCGGACCACCGACGAGGTCGAACCGTGGCTGGCCGAGGGTTGGACGAGCGCGGCCGACGGCATGACGCACACGCTGACATTACGGAGCGGCGTGACCTTTGCGGATGGGGAGCCGTTCACGTCGGCCGACGTCCTCTTTACATTCGAAGCGCTCTATGACGAGGCGGTCGGGAGCGTGCTCGCCGACTCGCTGCGTTTCGACGGTCTGCCGATCGCGGTGGAGGCGCCGGACGAGCAGACCGTCGTGGTTCACTTCCCGGTGCCTTACAGTCCGGGCGTGCGCGTGCTCGACAGTCTCCCGATGTTGCCCAGACACAAGCTTGAGCCGGCGCTTCGCGACGGCACGCTCCGGGAGGCGTGGGGCGTGACGACGCGGCCGTCCGAGTTGACGGGGATGGGGCCGTTCGTGCTCGAGTCCTATGTCCCTGGGCAACGCTTGGTGTTCACCAGAAATCCGGCGTACTGGCGACACGATGATGCGGGGGTCCAGCTCCCCTATCTCGACCGGATCACGCTCGAGATCGTCGGCGATCAGAGCGCGGAAATACTCCGGTTGCAGACCGGAGAGGTCGACTTCATTTCGGGGAACGTGCGCGCCGAGGACTTTGTTGCGGTGTCGCGCGCGGTAAGCGACGGTACGGTTCAGCTGCACAATCTGGGCGTCGACGTCAACGCAGATTTCCTGTTCTTCAACCTGCGCCCCGAGGCGATGGAAGATGATCCGCGCCGCGCGTGGTTGCAGCATCGCGACTGGCGGCTGGCGGTTTCTCACGCCGTCGACCGCACCGCATTCGCGAATACGGTCTACCTGGGGCTGGCCCAACCGGTCTACGGTCCGATCACGCCCGGGAATCAGACCTGGTTCTACCCGGATCTGCCCGCCTTTGACCACGACCTTGAGCAAGCCAATGTGCTGTTGACCGGGCTTGGGCTGACCGATCGGGATGGAGACGGGGTGCGCGAGGACCCGAGCGGCGTTCCGGTGCGGTTCGCGCTCTTGACGCAGCAGGGCAACTCGAGCCGTGAGCGCGCGGCGCAGGTTCTGCAGGCCGACCTGGCCCAACTCGGCATCGGGGTCGACGTGGTGCCGATCGAGTTCGGCGCGCTCATCGAGCGGGTCACGTCGATGAACTTCGACGCGGCGTATTTCGGGTTCCTGGCTAGCGACACCGACCCTGCCGGCAACCTCGACTTTTGGCTCAGCTCGGGGTCGTTTCATTTCTGGAATCCCAACCAGCCGACTCCCGCCACCGAGTGGGAAGCTCGCATCGACCAGCTTGCCAGTCAGCAACTGCGTGTCGCCGACATGGATCGGCGTCTAGAGCTGTTCGACGAAATTCAGACGATCGTGGCCGAGAACCAGCCTTTGCTGCATTTCGCCGCCCGGCGGCTGTCGGTCGCCACATCGGGCCGGATGGCGAATGTCGAACCGTCGGTCATGAGACCGCACATCCTCTGGAACGCCGATACGCTCGCCGTCACAGGACCCGAGTGAGCAGGAGCGGACTTTGTGCGTATGGTATCGAGACTCACCTGCCGAGCGCCTAAGGACACTGACCAGAATAACCTCGTCACCTTGGGGCGTCGCGGCGCCTGTCCGACAAGGCGTGAGGAGCGCGCACCCACCGGCACCGAGACCATTCTGCTGGTCGAGGACGAGTCAGCGGTCAGGGACTTCGTCGGGACCGGCCTGCGGGTGGTGTTCATTTCCGGGTACGGCGCGAGCAACGTCCATGAGCACGGCATCGACACCAGCCGCGACGTGCTCCTCGAGAAGCCCTTCGGACCGGACGCGTTGCTGCGGACGGTGCGGGGCGCGCTGGATGCGGCCTCTGACTTGAGATCGACCCGGGCGTCGGCGAGATGACACCGTTCGTCCTGTTCCTCGTACGCCGCCTCCTATTCGCGCTGCTCCTCGTGCTGGTGGTGTCCACAGGCTCGATGTGGCTCGCCCACCTCGCACCCGGCGACTACACGACACAACTGCGAGGGCCGGGGGTCAGTGCTGACACCCTTGCGCGTGAGCGCGAGCGTCTCGGCCTGGACCGTCCCCTCTCCGAGCAGTATGGCGACTGGTTGGTCGGTCTGACGCGGTTTGACCTCGGCACGTCATTCCGATATTCGCGCCCGGTGACGGAGCTGGTCGGAGAACGTGCGGCCAACACCGCGGTGTTGGCGGGCGTCGCGTTGCTGATTGCGACCGGCGTCGGTTTGCCCCTCGGTGTGATCGCGGGGAGCAGCGCATCAGGGGTGGTGGTGTCGATGATTCGCGGTGTTTCCGTCTTCGGCATGTCGTTGCCGCCGCTGGTGACCTCCCTGCTGTTCGCGTTGTTCGCCGCGCGTACCGGCTGGTTTCCGATCGGCGGGATGACCAGCCTGCGCGCCGTGGATCCGAGTCTGCCGGCCAGGCTCGTTGACATCGGTTGGCACCTCGTGCTCCCTGCGCTCGCGCTGGCGTTGCCGGTCGCCGCCACGCTCGAACGTCTCCTGGCCCGCTCTCTGCGCGAGACACTCACGGAGCCATTCATCATGGCGGCGCTGGCGCGTGGTATTCCGCGTCGACGGGTCGTGTGGCGGCATGCCCTGCGGGTGGCGGTCCGTCCCGTCGCCGGCATCTATGGTGTGATCGTCGGCAGCCTGCTCAGCGGGTCGTTCGCGGTGGAGATCGTCACGTCCTGGCCGGGACTCGGCCGGTTGATGTTCGAGGCGCTCAGGTCGCGGGACGTCCAACTCGTGGCCGGGTGCGCCGCGATTGGGTCGGTGTTCCTCGCCTTCGGGAATCTCCTGTCCGATCTGGGGTTGGTCGCCGCTGATCCGAGGCTGCGAGAGGAGTAGAGCAGGTCGAGCAGATGGAAGCAGCGACTCGAATTTTTGGCGCGACGATTCTGCTCGCGGCTCTGGTCGCCATCGTGGCCGCCCCGTGGCTGGCGCCTCACCCGGGCGATCAGCAGTTTCGTGACTACCTCTACGCGCCACCCATGCGGGTGCGGGTCATCGATACGGATGGCCGGTGGCGGGCGCCGTTCGTGCATCGGTGGCGGTTGGCCGACCGGGTGATGCGGACCTTTGACGAGGACCGGTCCGAGCGTTACCCGTTACGGTGGTTCGTCGATGGCCGGGTGGTTGGACTGGACCCGACCGCGGGACAACCGCTGTTGCTCCTGGGTGGAGACGGGTTGGGACGGGACCTGCTGTCCAGGCTGTTGCTGGGGGCGCGGACGACACTCGGGGTCGCCCTGCTGGCGGCCGTCGGCGCGGTACTGATCGGCGTACTGATTGGTGGGGTGGCCGGATACGCCGGCGGCATCGTAGACGAGACCCTGATGCGACTGGCCGATCTCGTGCTGGTGCTGCCCACCATCTACGCCGTGCTCGCCCTGCGCGCCGTGCTG
>JAPYUM010000066.1:15409-22523 GCA_029940535.1 Vicinamibacterales bacterium | reverse complement strand
AATGGAGCCGGCGAGCAGACTCGAACTGCTGACCTGCTGATTACGAATCAGCTGCTCTACCAACTGAGCTACGCCGGCCCTGGAGGGATGGGCATCCACGGTCTGCGCTGACCGGGGAGCCTGTGGGGCCTTGCCGTCGAACATGGCGACGCCCCAACCGAAGAATCGTAGCACGAGCGGGACACCGCGCGACCTGTCGCGGGTGGTTCGGCGGGGTGCTCCCGGCGGCCCTGAACCGGACGAGCCCTACGCAGACGGCGGCGGAGCCGGGGGCGATGCCAGCGCAGCGCCGGTGGCGGTCGGTGCGATGCCGAACACCGGCCCCGTGGCCTCCGACAACAGCACCCAGAGTCCATAGGCGCCGAGCGCGGTGCCAAACGGAAAGCTGACGAGGCCAAGCACCGACAGGACGATGGCCAGGATGCGGGCCCAGGGCTTGCGGCCCAGGAGCCCGAAGCCGGCCACGACGCGCGGCACCGCCAGCGCCAGCATGAACCCGATGATGAAGGTGCCGATGGCACCGATGATGGGCACCGCCAAGAGCGCCTCAGGCTCTTCGACCGCGGCCACACCGACCAGACCGGTCACGCCGCCGAAGACAACGAGCATCAGCAGCGACATCACCACTCCGAAGGCGCCGTACACGATGTAGAGCACCGCCAGCACCTTGACGTGCAGTTCCATGGGGCCTCTCCTGATGTCGGTCGCCGATGGGCAGTATACCGGTTGGACGGTGCCCGGCCGCCGCGGTACACTGGGAAGTTGCGGTGGCGTCGATATTCGCCACAGACCGATCTCATGGCAGACAACCCAGCCGGCCAGAATGGCCACCTCGTCATCAAGGGTGCCCGCACCCACAATTTGAAGAACGTCGACCTGACGTTGCCGAAGGGCAAGCTGATCGTGGTGACGGGCGTCAGCGGCTCGGGCAAGTCGTCGTTGGCGTTCGACACGATCTACGCCGAAGGCCAACGTCGCTACGTGGAGTCGTTGTCGGCCTACGCGCGGCAGTTTCTCGAGCGGATGGAGAAACCGGACGTCGACCAGATCGACGGCGTGTGTCCCGCCATCGCGATTTGGCAGAAGAACAGCGTGCGCAACCCTCGGTCGACGGTGGGGACGACCACCGAGATCCACGACTATCTGCGTCTGTTGTTCGCCAGGGTCGGTCGGACCGTGTGCCGGGAGTGCGGCACGGAGGTCATCCGCGAGTCAGCCGAGGTGGCGGCGAAACAATTGCTGGCGTTGCCGGCGGGGACCCGCTTGCTCCTGGGCTTCGACTTTCCGGTGGTCGACCAGACTGGGGACGTCGCGGGGGGCGAGAGCGACGCGGCCACCACGCTGACGGACGACAGGGATGACGACCTCCTGCTCCCGGACGCTGACGATAGCCTCACCCCGGCTGAGGCAGCGATGCGCTCGCTCCGGAAACAGGGATTCGGTCGCCTCGTCGTGGACGGCCGGGCCGTCGCGTTCGACGAGATCGAGCCGAGCGCCCTGGCCAATGCCACGATGCTCCAGGTGGTCGTCGACCGCTTGAAGGTCGGCCCGGACCTGCTGGGACGGATGACCGATTCGGTGGAGACGGCGTACGCCGAGGGTGGCGGGACAGCGTTCGCGATCGAGGTCGGCGATGGATCGGTGAAGGACGCGCCGGTGGTGCACCGATTCAGTGAGCGGTTCGAGTGTCGCCCGTGTGGTCTGGTATACGAGGTGCCGCAGCCCCGGCTGTTTTCGTTCAACAGTCCGTTCGGAGCCTGCCCGACCTGTCACGGGTTCGGTAACGTCATCGAGCTGGATCTGAATCTGGTAGTGCCGGATCAAGGGAAGTCCATCCAGCAGAACGCCATCGATCCGTGGACCAAGCCGCACTACCGGTCGAATCTGGTTGATCTCAAACGTGCGGCGCGCGCGGCCGATGTTCGGCTGACGACGCCGTGGCGTGATCTGACGGACACCGAGCGTGTGTTCATCGTCGAGGGAAACGGCTCCGACTACAAGGGGATCCAGGGCTTCTTCCGGGGGCTGGAGCGCAAGAAGTACAAGATCCATGTCCGGGTCTTCCTGAGCCGCTACCGGGGGTATATGAGCTGTCCGGAGTGTGGGGGCACTCGGCTCCGGCGCGAGGCCCGGGACGTGTTTGTGGGCGACCGCACGGTGGACAAGGTGTGCGCGCTCACCGTGGGCGAGGCGACCGACTTCTTCGACCGGCTCGAGCTGACCGAGGCGCAGCAGACGGTGGCCCAACGGATCGTGTCCGAGATCACGCGGCGACTGTCGTTCCTGCGCAACGTCGGTCTCTACTACCTGACTCTGGACCGGCTCTCGTCGACCCTGTCCGGCGGCGAGGCACAGCGGATCAATCTGGCCACGGCGCTCGGGTCGGCGCTGGTCGGTACACTGTATGTTCTGGACGAGCCATCGATCGGACTGCACTCACGCGACAACGAGCGGTTGGTCGCGATTCTGCGGCAGCTGCGCGATCAGGGCAACACGGTGCTGGTCGTGGAACACGACGCCGACACCATTCGGATGGCCGACGTCGTGGTCGATCTGGGATTGGGGGCGGGGGAGCGCGGCGGGCGCATCATTCACGCCGGCTCGTTTGAGAGCCTGATGCGCGAACCGCAGTCGCTGACGGCCAAATACATGCGGGGCGATCTGCAGATTCCGATTCCGGCCACCCGGCGCAAACATGCCCCGTTGACCCTCAACATCGTCGGCGCCAGCCAGCATAACCTGCGGGAGATCGATGTCCAGATTCCCTTGAACACGCTGACCTGTGTCACCGGGGTCAGCGGGTCGGGGAAGTCGACGCTGGTCCACGACGTGATCTACGCCGCCCTCAAGCGGGCCAAGGGCGAGTGGGACAAACCGGTCGGCGCCCACGACGGGTTCGAGGGGGCGGAGCTGGTGTCGAACGTCACCCTGGTGGACCAGGCCCCGATCGGGCGCACCCCGCGGTCCAATCCGGTCACCTACTTGAAGGCGTTCGACCCCATTCGGGAGCTGTTCGCGAACACGAAAGACGCGCGCGCCAACGCCCTGACGGCCAGCCATTTTTCGTTCAACGTGCCGGGTGGGCGCTGCGATGGCTGCGATGGCGAGGGCGTGGTGAAAGTCGAGATGCAGTTTTTGGCCGATGTCTACGTGCCGTGCGACCAGTGTGACGGACGGCGCTTCAAGCCGGTCGTGCTGGATGTGGCGTATCGCGGGGTCAGCATCGACGGCGTGCTGCACATGACGGTGCGGGAAGCCCTCTCGTTCTTCAGTGGCTCGCCCAAAGTGGTGCGCCGGCTCCAGGTGCTGGATGAGATCGGGCTCGGGTATCTCCGTCTCGGGCAGCCGGCGACGACGCTGTCCGGTGGGGAAGCGCAGCGGATCAAGATTGCGTCGCATCTGTCGACGCGCAAGACCGACCGCACGCTGTATATCCTGGACGAGCCAACCACCGGTCTGCACTTCGACGATATCGCCAAGCTGTTGGCGGCGTTCCGGAAGCTCCTGCAGGCCGGGAACAGCTTGCTGGTCATCGAGCACAATCTCGACGTGATCAAGACGGCCGACTGGATCATCGACCTGGGCCCCGAGGGCGGGGCCGACGGGGGGCGGATCGTGGCCGAGGGGACCCCGGAGCAGATTGCCATGTCCGAGGACTCGCATACCGGTCACTACCTGCGGCCGGTGCTGGAGCACGGTCGGTCCCACAGCTACTCCGAGGAGCGCGCGTAGGCGACCGGCCGCCACTGATACGGGGCTGACCTATGGTACGATCACGCTCTTTTTCCGCCCTATCGGGCGCTGACCGACGTTCCGGCGAACCGCGCCGTCTTTTCTAATGGATTCGATTCAAGCAACACGCCTCCGCAAGGGCAACCTGGTCAAGATGAACGGCCAGCTGTATCGCGTGCTGGAGATGACCCACGTGACACCGGGCAAGGGCCGGGCGTTCGTGCAGACACGGATGCGAAACGTCAGGACCGGCACCCAGCTCGACCACAAGTTCCGCTCGGCCGACGTGCTCGAGCGGGCGGTGCTGGACGACCGGGAGATGCAGTTCAGTTATCGCGACGGCGAGACGTTTCACTTCATGGATCTGGAGACGTACGACCAGATCGAAATGAGCGTCGAGACCCTGGGCGACTCGGTGCACTACCTGCTGCCCGAGGCGACCATCAAAGTGTCGTTGTTCGAGGGGGCCCCGGTCGGACTGGACCTGCCGTTGACGGTCGATCTCAAGGTGCAGGAGACGGCGCCGGCCATCAAAGGGGCGACCGCCAACGCCCAACTCAAGCCGGCGACCCTCGAGACCGGGCTGGTGGTACAAGTGCCGCCGTTCATCAGCAACGGCGACACCGTGCGCGTCAACACCGAGACGGGCGACTATCAGTCGCGGGCCTGAGCGGGTCCGAGCTGGCACCCGCACGAAGCTGGTTCCCGAGTCGTGGCTGCCGACGACCTCTCGCGCATTCTTGCCCGCGGTCTCCCGACCGCGCTGTTGCTGCTGGGCGTCGGATTCCTCATCGTCAATCTGCATCTGCTCTGGCAGTTCATCCGGTTCCAGCGTCTGCGTGCCACCGCCGAGTTGACCTGGCCCGGTCGACGCCCCCGGTCGTACGGCATTTCACTCGCGTTGGGACTCGTCTTTGGGACGCTGGTCTTCTTCAAACTCGCGATGCAGCAGCGTCCCGTCTTCGATGCGTTCGGGGAAGGGATGATGTTCATCTACTATGCCTACGCGTTCCCACTCAGTCTGCGGATCGGGCACGGGTTCTACGAACACGGGATCTGGTCACAACGTGGATTCGTGTCCTACGCCCAGATCGGCGGGCTCTCGTGGCGCGAAGACCAGGAGTTGACCCTGGTGCTCATCCACCGAACCAGAAAACTCGTGCGGCACCTCGACGTGCCGCAGGACCGTTACGGTGAAGTGCGCCGGTTGCTGCGCGACAAGATCGCCGCGCACGACATCCACTTCACTGGCAAGGGGTTCGACCTGGGCGCCGACGAGCGCGGCGTAGTCTAGGGTTTCCTGGCGAGGCGTCCGTCTGGCGGTGTTGCCGCGTCTTCTTCAGACGGGGCTTCGCCCCGAACCCCGCGCCCGCCGTCGGACCGCCCCGGCGCGTCTGACCAGCTCTCCACCGACGGGGTGTCGACCCCGGGGCAGCACACCGCTGCGACCGAGACGTTTCCTCCGGAGCCGAACGCATTACCATGGTAATATTTCTACCATGGCACTTGCACACTCACGGGTTACGGCCCAAGGTCAGATCTCGGTGCCCGCGAAGGTGCGTCGACGGCTTGGGGTCGGCCCTGGGTCGGTGCTCGAGTGGGACGAGGACGGCGAGCAGATCGTGGTTCGACGGTCGGGGCGATACGCCTCGGCCGAGATTCACGACGCTGTGTTCCCCACCGGGCCGCCCAAGCGACACTCTGCGGACGAGATGAAACAGGGCATCGAGAGGCGGGTCCGAGATCGATATGCGCGCGGTTGACACCAACGTCCTGGTGCGCCTCATTACGCGCGATGACGCGCGGCAGGTCACCGCGGCCGACCGTTTCGTGGAGAAGGGGGCGTGGGTGCCGACCCTGGCTCTGACCGAAGCGACATGGGTCCTGGGAGCCGTCTACGATCGCAGTCCCGGGCAGATTGCCACTGCGGTCGAGATGCTCCTGGACCACGGTGAATTGACGGTGCAGAATCCAGACGCGGTGGCGGCGGCGCTCGCCGCGTTTCGCCGGCGGCCATCGCTCGGGTTTTCAGACTGTCTTCTTCTAGAGATGGCCCGCTCTGCGGGGCATTTGCCCCTGGGCACGTTTGACCGTGCGTTGAGCAAGCTTGACGGTGCTGCGAAGCTGTAGCCCGCGTTTCCGATGCTACTTCTGGGGATGGTGGAGACATGATGATGGTACAGAACGTTGGTGGAACCACCGGACGGAGCGTCGGAGCGGCAATTCTCCTCTGCTTGGTCTTCGCCAGCGCGGCGTCGGCCCAGTCTCAACAAACGCCGACGCCGGTGCGACAGAACCCGAACATCGACCGTCCGATCACCAACGAGGCGTTCGACAGCACCGTCATCATGTTGCTCCAGCGGTTGGTGGCGGCGTATGGGCCCATCGCCGACAGCAACGATCGGCCCAACCCCTACACGCGGATCGAGCCGTTCGGCGAGCCGCCGCCGGGCAACGATGGTGAGTGGGCCGCGGTCATCGGAGCCGAAGGCGGGCCGGATGGCAACCTGTATGTGTTGCATCGGTGTCAATCGAATTCCTGTGTCGGGCGTCAGGAATCGCCCATCGTCAAGCTCGACCCCGAGACCGGCCAGCGACTCGACGCGTGGGGCGCCGGCTTGACCGCGTTTCCGCATGGGCTGCACGTCGACGCTCAGGGCAATGTCTGGACCGCGGATGTCGGGCGCGGCGATGCGCCGGGGGGACACGTCGTTCGCAAGTTCAGTTCGACTGGCGAGTTGTTGATGACTATCGGCGAGTCGGGGGTCGCCGGTGATGGTCCTACCCAGCTTCGCGAGCCCACCGATGTCGCGGTGGCACGAGACGGCACCATCTTTATCACCGAGGGACACATCAAGAACGGACCCAGCTCTCGGGTGTCGAAATTTTCGAGCGACGGGACGCTGGCGGCCCGCTACGGGATGACGGGGCAGGGGCACTTGCAACTCAGTGCGCCCCACGCCATCGCCATCGACACCGAGGGGCGACTGTTTGTCGCCGATCGCGACAACAACCGCCTGATGATCTGGGACCAGGACGGCGGCTACATCGACCAGTGGCAGCAGTTCGGACGACCCAGTGGGGTCTATATCGACCACACCGACACCATCTATGTCGCCGACTCGGAGTCATGGGGACCGGACAATCCAGGCTGGAAGAAGGGCATCAGAATCGGCAGCGCCCGCACCGGTCAGGTGCACTACTTTCTGGAGGACATCGAGTCGCAGGACATGGCGCACAGCGGCGCCGAGGGCATCGGCGTCGACACGTTTGGCAACGTGTACGGCGGCGTCGTGCGCCGTCAGATGCTCGAACGCCACGAACCCCCCGCCGTGCAACGCACCCGCGGCGCGACCTGGGGGCCCTAGGTTTTCCGACGAGG
>JAPYUM010000066.1:0-15309 GCA_029940535.1 Vicinamibacterales bacterium | reverse complement strand
CCGCCGTGCAACGCACCCGCGGCGCGACCTGGGGGCCCTAGGTTTTCCGACGAGGTGCCCCGCGGGGCGCGCATTGTCGCGAGCCGTTGCCTGGCCAGCCCGTCACACGCGGGGCGTGACGCCTCGGGCAGAAAACGAGTCGCCGACGATGTCGTGTCGTCATGCGTAGCCGCGGGTCTTTAGACCCGCCCCTGGGCCAGTCTGAAGACCGGCCGCTACGTACGTTTCCTCAGGAGACGTACGCCTCGCCAGGAAACCGCTAGGGCGTGGCTACATGGCGTCCGCGGGCCACAGAGCCTCACGCGTGTTCTGCCAGAGGCGTCTCGCCCCGCGTGCGACGGGCTCCTAAAATACTAGAACCAGCTCATCACGATCCCGATGAATCCCGGACCGCTGGCGTGGGGGTCGCCGATCCATCCGGGCGGGACGAGCCAGACGAACGACAGGATGGCGACAACCATCAAGTCGTATTGCCAGGTGGCCCGGTCGAAGGTCCAGTACAGGGCGTGCCAGATGGCGCGCAACGGCAATGTGAGAATCGACGTGCCCAACCAGGCCGGGCTGGCTTCCTGCTGCTTGAGCGCGCGCCAGGTGAAATAGATGCGGTCGACGACGGTCACCACCGAGAGCACCAGAATGACCCAGAGGATGCCGCTCATGCGGTTGGTGAAGGCGCCGATCATCACCAGCACGATGCGCTCGGGTCGTTCCATGAACCCGACCTTGCACTTCTCGATCATCGATTCGGCGCGGGCCCGGGCGTAGCTCGTCATCACCGAGAAGATCATCGCGAGCGCGGCGACCATCACGTAGAAGGTGTTGTCGAGCTCGGCATACAGGTAGATGACGCCGACGAACAACGACAGGTCGGAAAACCGGTCCATGACCGAGTCCCAGAACCCCCCGAAATCGGACTTGGTGTCGGTCGCCTCGGCGACCTTGCCATCGATGAAATCGAAGATGTTGCCCGCCAGCATGATGAACCCAGCCGCCATGAACCGGCCCCTGGCGAATTGCCAGGCGGCGCCAAAGTTGATGATCACGCCGATCAGCGTGAGCATGTTCGGGTGGATTCTGAGCGCCACACACACGCCGATAATGGCGCGGAGCGGGAACATGCAGGCGGCGCCGATGGCGCCAGTGAACGTCATGCGAATTCGGAGAACCCGGCTGGTTGCCGGCCGGTATAATGCCGTCGGGGATGCACGAGCCGGCTGGATCCTTTCCAGAACCCGCCCCGCCACCGGCACGAGCCACGCAGTGTAGCCCATGGCCATTCGCGATCTCAAGGATCAGATCAGTCGTCTGCCCGAGCAGCCCGGCGTCTACCTGTATAGCAACCGCGCCGGGGACACGATCTACATCGGTCGGGCCCGGGTCCTGCGCGACCGCGTACGGAGCTATTTGAGCGCCTACGGCTCGAGCCCCAAGACCAACGCGCTGCTCGACGAGGTGACCCGGCTGGAGGTCATCGTCACCGATTCGTTGGTGGAGGCGCTGGCGCTCGAGAGCCACCTGATCAAGCAGCGGATGCCGCGGTTCAACATCCTCCTGCGCGACGACAAGAACTACCCCTACTTGCAGGTCACCACGAGCGAGGCGTTTCCCCGGGTGCTGGTGGCGCGGCGGGTCGCGCGCGACGGCGACTACTATGCCGGGCCGTTTCTCCCGGCGACGCTGGCCCGCAAGACGATGTCGCTGACCCACAAGCTGTTCGGCATCCGCTCCTGCAACGAGGTGATCACCGGACGGCGCGACCGCGCGTGTCTCGAGTACGACATCAATCGGTGCGTGGCCCCGTGTGTCGAGACCCTGTGCACGCAGGAGCAATATGGCGAGGCGGTCGAGCATGCCCGCATGTTCCTGGAGGGGCGCAATGATGAGCTCGTGGTCGAGCTGAAGGCGCAGATGCTCGCGGCCTCAGCGGACCTGCGCTTCGAAGAGGCGGCCCAGACCCGCGACGCCATCAAGACGGTGGAGACGCTGCGGGACCGGCAGCAGAAGATGTCGAGCGTGCGGCTGGGCGATCGGGACGCGTTTGGCGTCAAGACGGGCCCGGCCGGCGCGATCATTCAGGTGTTCCAGATGCGTGGGGGCCGGGTCATCGAACGGGTGGAACTGGTGGCCGATGCCGCCGACGGAGAGGCGCCGAGCCTCGAGGAGACCGTGCAGGCGGCCGTGCAGCAGTTCTATGCGGTTCGCGTGGCGCCCCCGGAAGTGCATCTGCCGGTCGAGATCGAAGATCACGAGGAGGTCGAGCGCTGGCTGGGCGAGCGAGCCGACCGCAAGGTGCGCGTGTCGGTGCCGAAGCGGGGCGACAAGCGTGGGCTGCTGGACCTGACGACCCGGAACGCGGCGCTGGCCTACCGTTCGCACTACAGCGACGAGGCGGTCGCGCGGGGGACGGCGCTTGACGAGTTGCGGCGCACGCTCGGTCTGCCGGGAGTGCCACGCCGGATCGAATGCTTCGATATTTCGACCATTCAGGGCAGTGAGACCGTCGGGTCGATGGTGGTGTGCGAGGACGGGCGGATGACGCGGAAGGAATACCGTAAGTACCGGGTGCGGGGGGGCGACTGGGGCGCCGAGCGCAGCACGCTCGACGAGACGCCTCGCCCAGGCCCTGGTCGCCGCTCGCGGGGCGCCGCCGCTGCCGCACGGTCTGGTTCGGGCGGAGGGGGCGGCGTGGCCGGGACCGGTGAGGGCGACCGGCTCCTGGACGACTTCGCCGCGATGCGAGAGGTCGTGGCACGACGCTACCGACGCCTGCTCGACGACGGGGCGCCACCACCTGACCTGGTGGTGATTGACGGAGGCAAGGGCCAGCTCTCGGCTGCGTACGAGGCGTTTGCCACCCTCGGGCAGTCGAATCTCGTCGCCGTCGGCCTCGCCAAGAAAGAAGAATTGGTCTTCACTCGAGACGAAGCCGAGCCGATTATTTTTGAGACCAACAGTCCCGCACTCTTGCTGCTGCAGCGGATACGGGACGAGGCGCACCGGTTTGCGGTGACCTATCATCGGAAGGCCCGTGCCAGCCGAGACTTCCGGTCGGAACTGGACGACATTCCAGGGGTCGGAGCGCGGCGGCGCCGAGCGCTGCTGACGCGGTTTGGCAGTGTCGCCAGCATCCGGCGCGCGACCCGGGAAGAACTGGTGCCGGTGCTCGGCGCCAAGGTGGCCGACGCCCTGCTAGAACACTTCGCGGAGAGTTAGCGCGGCCACGCCGACTTGCCCTGATCGGCCGACAGGTCATATCCTGATTCGCTTTGCCAGATATCGGTCAATCGCTCATCATCCTCGGCGTTCTACTGTTTTCCTTGACGGTCCACGAGATGGCGCACGCCCTCACGGCGGACTGGTATGGAGACCCGACCGCGCGTCGCCTGGGACGGATTTCGCTGAATCCGGCGGTGCATGTCGACCCGGTGGGCACCATCATGCTCCCGCTCCTGGGGCTCCTGGCGGGTGGGTTCGTGTTCGGGTGGGCGAAGCCGGTGCCGGTGAATCCGGCCAACCTGAAGAATCACCGTCAGGACTTTCTGGTCATCGCGGCCGCCGGACCGGCGAGCAACATCCTGATGGCCATCGTGGCCTCGTGGCTGCTGGGGCTGGTGCCGGGGGGGCTTGGCGCCTCGGAGGGGGTGCCCGGGGTGCTGGCGACCTTCGGGTTCGCCATGGTGCAGCTCAATCTGCTGCTGGCGGTGTTCAATATGTTGCCGATCCCGCCCCTGGACGGCGGCAACGTTCTCGCCGGCGTGCTGCCGGAGGCGGTCGCGGCGAGCTATGATCGGTTGGTCAGACCCTACGGGTTCGTCATTCTCATCGTACTGATGGCCACCGGTTGGCTCTACCGGCTGATCGGCCCGCCGCTGTCTTTTCTCATGGGGTGGTTGTTATCGTGAAGCCACGCGTTGTGTCCGGCATGCGTCCGACCGGCAAGCTGCATATCGGTCACCTGGTCGGCGCCTTGAGTAAATGGGCCGAGCTGCAGTCGACCTACGACTGCCTGTATTTCGTGGCCGACTGGCACGCGCTGACCAGTGAATACGCCGACACCGGCGACGTGATGTCGTATGCGTACGACAACGCGGCCGACTGGATTGCGGCCGGCGTCGACCCCGAGCAGAGCACCCTGTTCATCCAATCGCTCGTGCCGGAGCACGCCGAGCTCTATCTGCTGCTGTCGATGGTGGTGCCGATTCCGTGGCTCGAGCGCGTCCCCACCTACAAGGAGCAGATCGAGCAACTGAAAGAGAAGGACCTGTCGTCCCTGGGGTTTCTGGGCTACCCGCTGCTGCAAGGCGCCGACGTGCTGATCTACAAGGCGAACTACGTGCCGGTCGGTGAGGACCAGGTGGCGCATCTGGAGTTGAACCGCGAAGTCGTGCGGCGGTTCCATAAGTTCTACGGCGAGCTGTTCCCCGAACCGCAGCCCTTGCTTACACACTTTCCTCGCCTCCCGGGGCTCGACAACCGGAAAATGAGCAAGAGCTACGGCAACACCATCGACCTGTCGGACGATGCGGAGACGGTCACGAAGAAGGTGATGCGGATGTATACCGATCCGAAGCGGATCCGGGCCGACATTCCCGGCACCGTGGAGGGGAACCCGGTCTTCACCTATCACGACGCGTTCAATCCGGACGTGGCCCAGGTCGACGACCTGAAGGCACGGTATCGTGCCGGCACCGTGGGCGATGTCGAGGTCAAGCGCACCCTCGCGGCGGCCGTCAACGCCACCCTCGACCCGATGCGCGAGCGCCGGGCCGACGTGCGGTCGAATCCGGCGCGGATCAAAGAGATTTTGATGGACGGATCGAGTCGCGCCCGGGCGATCGCCCAGGAGACGATGAAGCAGGTCCGCGACGCAGTGAAGCTGAGCTACACGTAGTCTCCATGCCCGAATCCGATCAGGCCAGCGATTTCGAGTCGGTGCTCGAACACTATCCGGTCAAGCTCGAGAACTTCGAGGGACCGCTCGACCTCTTGCTGCACCTGATCCGCAAGCACGAGGTGGATATCTACGACATTCCGATCGTGCTCATCACGAAGCAGTACCTCGACTACCTCGACGTGATGAAGGAGCTCGACCTCGACCTCGCGGGTGAGTTCCTGGTGATGGCCGCGACACTCATCTACATCAAGGCGCGCACGCTGGTGCCCCGCCTCGAGGATGAGACGGAAGAGGAGCTGGACCCGGAGGACCCGCGCGATGCGCTGGTCCGGCGACTGATCGAGCACCAGCGCTACAAGGCGGCGGCCGAGCTGCTGCACGAACGCGAGACGGTGCGGAGCGCGCAATGGGGGTTGCCAGACGAGCGCTTGGGCGACCTGGCCGGCGAGCCGTTCGAGCGTGAGCTCGAGGTCGATCTGTTCGGGTTGCTGCAGGCCTTCCAGGCGGTGCTGCAACGGGCGCGTGAGCGCCCCGTCTTCCAGTTGCCCAGCGCAGAGGTGTCCATCGAAACCCGGACGCGACAACTCATGGAACGGCTGTCTGGCGTGGACGCCTGCAACTTCGACGACCTGTTCGACGATGATCGCAGTCGGGGCGACCTGGTCACGACGTTTCTGGCCCTGCTCGAGATGATCCGGTTGAAGATGATCCGAGTGTTTCAGTCCGCCTCGTTCGGTCCGATTCGGGTGTATCCTCGCGACCGGCCGGACGACGCGGCGGGCGCCGTCGACGCCGACAACGACGATTGAGTGGGAGTGGCCTGGTGTCCGACGAGCTCAAACCGATAATCGAGGCGCTGATCTTCGCGTCGCCCGATCCGCTCACGCCGAAGACGCTGTTTCGCCTGCTCGACGGAGAGCCGAAGGAAGACGTCGAGCAGGCCGTGACGGCCCTGCGCGCCGACTACGATGAGGGTGGTGGGTTGGTGATGGTGGAGGTGGCCGGTGGCTACCAGATCTGCACCCGACCCGAACTGCACGAGTGGGTCCGCAAGCTGTTTCACGAGCACTCGAAACAGCGGTTGTCGGTGCAGGCGCTGGAGACGCTGGCCGTCGTGGCCTACAAACAGCCGATCACGGGGGCTGAAATCTCAGAGATTCGTGGCGTCAACACGTCCGCGGTCATCGGCACGTTGCTCGAGCGACAGCTCGTGAAAGTCGTGGGCCGGAAGCAGGTCGTGGGACGGCCGTTTCTGTACGCCACCACCCGTGAGTTTCTCAACCGATTCGGTCTCAGCGATCTGGAGGACCTCCCGAAAGTGGAGGAAATGGCCGAGGCGCTGGGAATGGAAGTCCCGACCTCGCTCGCCGCCGGACCGTCAACCGAGCCGCTGCCCTTCGACGACGTGGGCGACGACGAGATTGAGGGGAGCGGGCCCGGTGAGCTGGACGCGTCAGATGAGTCGACGGCGCCGGACGGGTCCGACGGGTTGGACCCGGAATAGGCACGAGACTACTGAAGGACGTGCAGATGGGAATGGAACCAACCGGTATTCGGCTCCAGAAAGTGATTGCCGCGGCCGGGCTGGCGTCGCGGCGCGGCGCCGAGACTTTGATCCAGGACGGACGGGTCACGGTGAACGGCAAGATCGTGTCGGTGTTGGGCTCGCGTGCCGACCCGGACGTCGACGACATTCGGCTGGATGGCCGGCGGGTGCCGCCAGTCGTGCGTCGGCGATATCTGCTGCTGAACAAGCCGCGTGGCGTGATGACCACCCGCGACGACCCGGAGCGCCGGCGAACGGTGATGGATCTGCTGACCGACGTGCGCGATTCGGTGTACCCGGTGGGCCGCCTCGACTACGACAGCGAGGGACTGTTGCTGTTGACAAATGATGGCGATCTGGCCGCGCGTCTCACCCACCCGCGGCATGGTCTCGAGCGGGTGTATGAGGTCCGCGTGCGGGGGGTGCCGGATGGCGGCGCCTTGAAGCGGCTCTCGCGGGGCGTCGTGCTGGAGGGGCGGCGGACATCGCCGGCGACGGCGAGTCTGCTGAGGGCCGGCCGGGGGCGGAGCGGAGACCAGGGAGTGGTGCGTCTCACCATCACCGAAGGTCGCAAGCGGCAGGTGCGACAGATGTGCGAGGCGGTCGGGCATCCGGTCGTGCGGTTGCGGCGCGTCCGGATCGGTCCGATTCAGGATACCGCGCTGCGGCCGGGCCAGTATCGAGATCTGGCACCCGGTGAGGTCAAGGCGTTGCGCCGTGCAGTGGCGCTGGCGGAGAGCGACGGCGAATCGCCTCCGACCACACCGCGGCCGACGCCCAGCGCGACGCCGCGCGCGGGGCGGAGGAGCTAGTGACGGACATGATGACGCGACGCGATCCAGTCATCGCGATTGATGGGCCCTCGGGCGCCGGGAAGGGCAGCGTGTCCCGCGCCATTGCTCGGGCGCTGGGGTGTCGATACGTAGACACCGGTGCCATGTATCGTGCGGTGGCCTGGCTGGCCGTCCACGAAGGGCTGGCGCTCGACGACGAGGTGGCGCTCGGGGCGTTGGCGGCCCAGGCTGAGTTGACGCTGGACCACCAGACCGTAACCGTGGAAGGTCACGATGTGACGAGTGCGATCAGGACGGCGCAGATCGACGCCGCCGCGGCTCGTGTGGCGCGCATGCCGAGGGTGCGCGACGCACTCGTGAGACGCCAGCGCGAATATGCCGCGACCGGGGGACTGGTCATGGAAGGGCGCGATATCGGCACCACGGTGTTTCCGGCCGCCGACGTGAAGATCTATCTCGACGCGTCCCCGGACGAACGGGCATCGCGGCGGGCCTCCGACCCTGCCCACTCCATGGGCGGAGACGCCGCGGTGCTGTCCGAAGTGGCCAGCGCGCTGGCCGCCCGCGATCAGTCAGACCGGACGCGGCAAAGTTCGCCACTGGTCATGGCCGACGATGCCGTGCTCGTCGACACCACCGGCATTGCCCTCGACGGCGTGGTCGCACGGGTGCTGAGCATTGTGCGGGAGCACCTCGAGACCCGCCCGTTGTATTGACGGAATGCTCATAACCAGCGTATAGTCTGAGGCTTATCGCCAGTCGGTATAGCTGCCATTGCGACCGAACGTCGCGACCGGCACGCGTTGACGCGGGCCAGATTCGAAGTAGGTAGCTGGGCTCGTGGTGAGGGTAGAGGAGAACCGCAGTTCCATGACGAACGTAGACGACGTCAACGAGTCCGCTGATCGGGAGAGGGTCGTGCGACCCGTCCCGATGACCATCCTGGCGCATCAGGATGAAGACGACGATCAGGCCAGTCGTGACGAGTACGAAACGCTGCTCACGGCCTACGAAGGCAGCTTCCGCAACATCGCCGAGGGCGAAGTCATCAAGGGCACGGTCCTGAAGGTGTCGTCGTCGGACGTCGTGGTCGACGTCGGGTACAAGTCTGAAGGGATGATTTCCGTTCAGGAGTTTCTCGACGAAGAGGGCGAGTGCCTCGTGCGGGCGGGAGACACCGTCGACGTGCTGCTCGAGCGGACCGAGGACAAAGACGGCCATATCGTGCTCTCGCGCGAAAAGGCCGAGAAGATGAAGATCTGGGACGAGGTCGAAAAGGCCTACGACGACAAGAAAGTCGTGCTCGGTCGCGTCATCGAACGGATCAAGGGCGGGCTCGCGGTCGACATCGGCGTCCGCGCGTTCCTCCCGGGCTCCCAGGTTGACGTGCGTCCCGTGCGGAACCTGGATGCGCTCCGTGGCCAAGAGCTGCGCATGCGCGTTATCAAAGTGAACAAGAAGCGCGGCAACATCGTGCTGTCGCGCAAGGCGCTGCTGGAAGAGGAGAACGCTGAGAAGAAGACGCACACCTTGGCGACGCTCGAAGAGGGCAAGGTGCTGCGGGGCGTGGTCAAGAACATCACCGACTACGGTGCGTTCATCGACCTCGGTGGCATCGACGGCCTCCTGCACGTCACCGACATGTCGTGGGGACGGGCCGCGCACCCGTCGGAGCTCTTCAAGGTGAACGACGAAGTCGACGTCGTGGTCCTGAAGTTCGACCGGTCGACCGAGCGGGTGTCACTCGGGTACAAGCAGTTGCATGCCGATCCCTGGACTGCGGTCGAAGAGCGGTACGAGGTGAGCAACCGGGTCAACGGCAAGGTCGTCAGTCTGACCGACTATGGCGCCTTCATCGAGTTGGAGCCGGGCGTGGAGGGCTTGATTCATGTCTCCGAGATGTCCTGGAGCAAGCGGGTCAAGCACCCGTCGAAATTGCTCGCCGTGGGCGACGCCGTCGAATCGATGGTGCTCGGTGTGGACCCCCAGGCCCGCCGCATTTCGCTTGGCCTGAAGCAGATCGAGACCAACCCCTGGCACCAGCTCGCCGATACGTACCCCATCGGGTCGAAGCTGACCGGTAAGGTCCGCAACCTGACAGAGTTCGGTGCGTTCGTCGAAGTGGAAGAGGGTATCGACGGGCTCATCCACATCTCGGACATGTCGTGGAGCAAGCGGCTCAAGCATCCGTCGGAGGTCCTCAAGAAGGGGGATGAAGTCGAGGCGATGGTCTTGAACGTCGACCCGGACAACCAGCGTCTGTCACTCGGATTGAAACAGCTGGCGACCGACATCTGGGACGAGTTCTTCGAGAACAACAAGGTCGGCTCGATCGTCGAAGGCAAGGTGATGCGCATCACCAACTTTGGTGCGTTCGTCGAACTGGCCGAGGGGATTGAGGGGCTTATTCATGTGTCGGAGTTCGACGACCAAGGTGGGCAGGAGAAGGTCGAGCTCAAAGTCGACGAAGTGACCAGCATGAAGATCATCAAGCTCAGTCCGGCGGAGCGGAAGATCGGCCTGAGCATTCGCGCCCTGAAGTCCGAGAACTACGAGGCCGACTGGGACTCGTATGGCGACGGCGCGGGCACCGGGTCCGCGTCGTCCCAGGTGACGTTGGGCGACCACTTCAAAGATCAGAGCTAGCGCACGCAGGGGGAGATCTTGGCAGCTGGCGGGAGCATGACGAAGGCGGCGCTCGTCGAGGAGGTCTCTCGCGTCGCCGATCTGACCAAGAAACATTCGGAAGTGATCGTCGACACGGTCTTCCGCAGCATCATTCTGGCGCTGCGACGCGGTGAGAAGATCGAGTTGCGGGGGTTCGGGAGCTTCCGTTTGCGCCAGCGCGAACCACGAAAAGGGCGCAACCCCAAGACCGGCGATCGCGTGGACGTGCCGCCGAAGAAAGTGCCCTACTTCAAACCGGGCAAAGAGCTGAAAGAGTTGATCAACCGCGAGATGGAGGTTGCCCCCGAGTCGGCTGCCTCCCGGGTCCCCGGTTCCGGGTATACGCCTTACTAGCCGTACCGGCCTGGGCGGGCGCAGCAGCCCCGTCTGGCCACGGAAAGCAACCATGGAACGACTGTGGTCGCCGTGGCGGCTCGACTACGTGACCGGTGCGACTGAGACGTCGGGGAGCGAGTGCGTCTTTTGCGTCGCTCCGGGTCTGCCAGCGTCGGAGTCCCTCGTCGTCGCGCGCGTTGACGCCTGCTTCGTCGTGCTCAACCGGTATCCCTACAACAACGGCCATCTGCTGGTGGTGCCGAATCGGCACATCGGGTCGCTGGCCGAAACCGCGCCGGAAGAACTGGCCGAGCTCATGGTCCTCACCCGACGGGCCGAGGTCGCCTTGACCGAGGCGTATCGGCCACACGGTATGAATATCGGGATCAACATGGGCCGACCGGCCGGCGCCGGTGTGCCGGGGCATTTGCACGTCCACGTCGTGCCCCGTTGGGACGGTGACACCAACTTCATGACCGTCATTGGTGAGACCCGCGTGGTGCCGGAGGAGTTACCCCGAACCGTGACGCGCCTGACCCCAATCTTCGAGCGGCTGGCGAAGGAGAGCTAGCCGCGCGTGGCTACGGCTGGGCCTGAGCGATTTCACTGGCGCAATGACCATCCGCTGCACCGCGGACGTGCCTTGGTAGATCTCGGTGGCTCGGACATCTCGGACGAGGCGCTCGACGGTTGAGCCACGGGCGTAGCCGGCGGCGGCGAAAATCTGCATCGCGTGGTCGGCGGCCCGGTGTGCCGCTTCCGACGCGTACAGTTTCGCCATCGCGGCCTCCGTCGTACAGCGCGGTTGGGTGGCTTTGGCGGCGGCGGCTCGGTAGGTCAACATGCGCGCGGCGTCCAGTTCGGTCGCCATGTCGGCCAGCATCCACTGCACCGCCTGGTACCGCCCGATCGGCCGCCCGAACGTCTGTCGTTGGCGTGCGTGAGCGCCTCGTGGAACGCGGCCTGGCCGATGCCCAGCGCCTGGGTGGCGATGGCCACCCGACCGCCGTCGAGTGCCCACATCGCGATGCGGAACCCGTCGCCCTCCTGACCCACCAGCCCGTCCGCGCCGACCCGGACCCCCTTGAGGTCGATGTCTCGCCAGCCCAGGCCACGCACACCCAGCGAGTCCACCGTGGTTCCGGCGCGCAGCCCGGGCGCGTCGATGGGCACCAGGAACGCGGACACGCCCGGTCCGCCGATGTCCGGCGCCGCCGTCGGCGACCGGGATCGTGACCCCCCATGAGTCCGCGGGCCCCGGCCTCTCGCACGAGGTCGTGGGGGAACCGGTTGTCCGCATCGATGTCGGCGGCCCGGGGGGCTCCGGGCCTCGGCGAACTCGCGGACAGACGCGCGAAAGGTCTCCTGGTCCCCGGTGAGCTCGAGTCGCATGGGTCTTCGTGCACCGCGTCGTGTCGTCGACCGGCGCCGGCCCGATCATGCGCCAGTCGCCGGTGCGCGGCGACGGGATGACGGGTTGTCACGGGTGTGGGATTCCCGACATCCGGGTCGCCGGGTGGCGCTCGGCCGGTGATATCATGAACTGCCAGCGTCGTGGATGACTTCGGGGCGACGGACCGCGACGCGGAGTCCACCAGGAAGGCCGTTCATGTTCAGCACTCGATGGCGCGTGTCACGACCCGTCGTGTCCCGGCCGGATGGTTGGGTCGTTCTGGCGGTCGTCGTCATCGCGATGACGTGGCTGACCCCGAGCGTCGGCCACGTCCAGGCCCAGGCCCCGGCGCAACCGCCGGACCCACCACCGACCCAGACCGTCGCCGACGAGGAGACGCCCGACGACCAGCCGCCTGGGCAGCCGGTTTTCCGATCTGAAATCAGCTTCGTCCGGGTCGACGCCATTGTCACCGACGACGATGGAAACCCGGTGACTGACCTCACGATCGACGACTTCGAGGTCTTCGAAGACGACGTCCTTCAGCAGGTAGAGACGTTCAAGCTGGTCGAGCATACCGGCGAGTTCGATCCGTTGCTGCCCCCGCCGAGCACGATTCGCAACGACTACGACCTGGATCGCGAAGCGGCTCGCGAAGATTCTCGGATCTTCGCGTTCTTCCTGGACGACTACCACGTTCGAGATACAGCCGGCCTGCGGATGATCCAGCCGCTGATCGACTTCGTGCAGAACGATCTGTCTCCCACCGACCTGGTCGGGATCATGTATCCGCTGACACCCACGTTCGATTTCACGCTGACGCGCGACCACGCACAGATTGTCAACGCGCTGCGGCTGTTCAAGGGGCGGAAGTATCAGTACGATCCGATCAACGCGTACGAAGCCCAGTATGCCTACTACCCGACCACTGACGTCGAGAAGATCCGGAACGACGTCAGCCTGTCAGCGCTCAAGGCATTGACGATGAAGCTGGGTGGTTTGCGAGAGGGCCGCAAGTCGGTCATCGTGTTCAGTGAGGGCTACACCGACTACGTCCCACCCCAGTTGCGAGACGAGTCCGCGGGTGGGGGGGGGCGACGGAGCGGGCAGCGCTATAACCCTCAGGCTGGCAACAGTCGATACGAGGAATCGTCGGCGCTGTTCCAGGACATGGGGATGCGCGGCAATCTCATCTACACGGCCGACATCGCAAACCGGAACAACACCAGCTTTTATATGTTGGACCCGCGCGGGCTGGCCACGGGCGAGTTCGACCTGAGTCAGGTGGGCATCGACCACGAGACCGACCAGCGGATGTTGCGGTCGACCCAGGAAACGCTGTACGTCCTGGCGGACCAAACAGACGGGCGCGCGATCGTCAACCGGAACAACGTCGCGCCGGGGCTCGCCCAGATGCTCAAAGACCAGACAGCCTACTACCTGCTCGGCTACACGTCCGCGGCGGCGCCGACCGACGGCGAGTTCCACGAGATCAAGGTTGAGGTGAGCCGACCCGATGTGAAAATCCGGGCGCGCAAGGGCTATTACGCCCTCACTGAGGACAACGCCGCCCGAGTACTGGCGCCGCCGAAGCCGGAGGCGCCCAAAGAGGTGGACCGCGCGTTGTCTGTCCTGGCCGAGCCGACGCGTGGCCGGCTGGTGCGGACCTGGGTGGGCGCGAGCCGCGGCGACAGTGGCAAGACGCGGCTGACGTTCGTCTGGGAACCGGCGAGTACCAGCCAGAGTCGGCTCAGTGAGACCGCCTCGCAGGTGCGTCTGATGGCGATGAATGACGACGCCGCCTATTTTCGTGGCGACGTGCCGGCGCGCACGAGCACCACGCTCCCGCGCGTCGAGTTCGAGGCAGACCCTGGGGTGCTCGAGTTGAACGTGGCGATCGTGGACGAATTCGGCGACGTGATCGACCGCGCCGTCGAAGAGCTGACGGTGCCGGACTTTACCGCGCCGGAGGTGGCGCTGAGCACGCCGGCGGTGTTTCGTGCGCAGAACGCCCTGCTCATGAAACAGATTGTGGCTGATCCGGACCCGTTGCCGACCGCCGGCCGTTACTTCCTGCAGAACGATCAGCTGTTGGTGCGGGTCGAGGCCTACGCGCCTGGCGATGCCGCCGAGGTGACGGCTCGGCTGCTGAGTCGAGAGTCGACGCTGATCGCCGATCTGGAGGTCGCGGGGTCTGGCGACGATGTCCGTGAGTTCTCCGTGGTGCTGTCGCCCTACCCACGCGGCGACTACCTGATCGAAATTACGGCGACGGCCGACGACGACGAGGCGAAGACACTGGTCGCGTTTCGTATTCAGGGATGACCAGCAAGATTCGGGTCATCGTCGCGAAGCCAGGCCTCGATGGGCACGATCGTGGCGCAAAGGTCATCTCCCGAGCTCTTCGTGATGAAGGGATGGAGGTGATTTATACCGGTCTGCGCCAGACGCCGGAACAGATCGTCGAGGCGGCGCTGCAGGAGGACGCGGGTGTCATCGGGCTCTCCATCTTGTCGGGCGCCCACAACCACGTCTGCCCGCGGGTGATGGAGCTGCTTCGAGAGAAGGGCCTGGATGACGTGCTTGTGGTCGTGGGCGGCATCATCCCAGACGTCGATTTGCCCGGGCTGCGGGAACTGGGCATCGAGGGCGTGTTTCAACCAGGCACCCCGATGCGCGACATCGTGACCTTCATTCGAGAACACCACCAACGCGCCCCCGCCTAGTTGGTGCCTTTCAATCCAATACGACGCTAAGTCCCTGTCTACGCTTGACCTCTTGGGATCGTGCGGGTACGCTCGGGCACATTGATGCCTCACACACTGCTACTTGCCGACGATAGCGTCACCATCCAGCGCGTCATCGAGTTGACCTTCGCGGACGAGGGCATTCGCGTGGTCTCCGTCGGCGATGGCCAGCAGGCGATCGATCGGATCAGGGCCGAGCCTCCTGACATCGTCTTGGCCGATACCGGGATGCCCGAGCGAGACGGATACGAGGTGGCCGCCTTCATCAAGACCGACCCCGATCTGGCCTCGATCCCCGTGGTGCTGCTGACCGGGGCGTTCGAGCCTGTCGATGGCGATCGGGCGAAGAAGGCCGGCTTCGACGCGGTGCTCGTCAAACCGTTCGAACCACAGGTCGTCATCAAGCGAGTGCGCGAACTGTTGGCCGATGCGGCGGCGCCGGCTGAGCCAGTCGCAACCTCCGAATCGGCCGATGTGCAGGACCCAGAGCCTGACCCGACGCGACCACGAGATGTGGCCCCGCCGACACCGGTCGTCGAGCCGAAGCCGGACGAGACCTTCGATATTCATTGGTCGCCGCAAGAGGACCCGTCGACCCCGGTTGACCCCCCGGCCGCCGAGCGGCTGAGCAGGGAGGACGATCCACTGGGGGCCTACCTCGATCGCGTGGACGATGCCCTCGATCGACTCGAATCTGGCGATCCTCCGGTCGAACCGGCACCGGCGGCCACTCCTTCAACGGATGATGCGCGACCTCTGAAGGACCCGACGGTCGTCGATTCACTCGAAGGAGCCCTGAGCGCGCTGGAAGGGGCGCTCGACAAGCTCTCCGTGGACCCAGTTGAGCCGGCCCCGACCGCCGACGACGGCAATGCGACGGAGACTGCGGGCGAGTCACTGGAGACGCCAGACGACAGTTCGTCGTGGTCCAC
>JAPYUM010000065.1 GCA_029940535.1 Vicinamibacterales bacterium | reverse complement strand
AGCCAGGGGCCCTGATCGACCACACGGGCTTGACACCGGCTGGTCCTCTCATGGAAGGCCTGAAGGCCCGTGCCACAGGGCCTCACCCGGGTCCTGCCCGAGGCTTCACACTACCAGCCGCAAGATCTTCCCGTGTTCTGTTCATCCAGCCAGACTTGCAACGGCGCGAAGTAGTCCAGAATCGCCGTCGCGTCCATTTCGCGCTGTCCGGTGATCACTTCGAGCGCGTCAGGCCACGGTTGACTCGCCCCCATCTCGAGCATCGTATTCAGGCGGGTCCCCGCCTCATCGCTGCCGAAGATGGAACACCGGTGGAGCGGTCCCTCGAACCCGGATGCGTCGCACAACGAGCGGTGGAACTGAAACTGCAGAATGTGCGCGAGAAAATACCGTGTATACGACGTGTTGGCGGGGATGTGATATTTCGCCCCGGGGTCGAAGTCGGCTTCACTGCGCGGCACCGGTGCGCTCACCCCCTGGTACTCGTTCCGCAGTTTCCACCAACCTTCGTTGTACGCCTCGGGTGCGATCTCGCCCGAGAAGACCTTCCACCGCCACTGATCGACCATCAGTCCGAACGGGAGGAATGCGACCTTGTCCAGCGCCAGTCGCAGCAGCAGTCCCAGGTCGCGGTCCGGAGGAGGCACCCGAGTCAGCAGCCCCACCTCCGCCAGATACTCCGGTGTGATCGAGAGCGCGATGGTGTCGCCGATCCCCTCGTGAAACCCGTCGTTGGCGCTGGTGCGATGTAAGGGCGACTGGTCTTGGTACGCCCGCTGATAGTAGTTGTGCCCCAACTCGTGATGAATCGTGACGAAGTCTTCGTCGTTGACCCCGATACACATCTTGATACGCACGTCCGACTCGTAGTCGAGGTCCCACGCGCTGGCGTGACAGACCACATCACGTTCGGCCGGCTGCACGAACAACGACCGATCCCAGAACGTGGACGGGAGCGGCTCAAATCCCAGCGAACTGAAAAACCGCTCGCCGTAGCGCACCATCTCCAGTTCGTCGACCCGGTTGGACTCGAGCAGTTCGGTGAGGTCGTAGCCAGGGTCCGACCGCGCGGGCCCGACGAGATCGTAGACGTTGGCCCACGTCTGACTCCACATGTTGCCGAGCAGGTGGGCCGGTATCGGCCCATCGGGCGGCACCACGGCGGAACCGTACTCTTCCGCCAATTTGGCCCGTACCTGACAGTGGAGCGATTCGTAGAGCGGCCGCACTTGGGTCCAGAGCCGCTCCAGTTCGAGGGTGAACTCGTCTGGCGGCATGTCGTAGCCGGCCCGCCATAACTCACCGAGATCGGTGAATCCGAGATCGCGGGCGCCAGCGTTGGCCAGCTCCACGAACCGCGAGTACAGATCCCGCATCGGCGGCGCCACCGCGCGCCAGCCGACCCAAAGGTCGAGCAGCGCGTCCGTATCGCGACTCTGGGCGAACAGCCGCTCCATCTCTGGTAACGAGAGGCAGTCTTCACCATCGCCGCCCGGGCAATACACGCCCCGGCCGTAGGTGCTCTCCATGCCGGTCGTGATCTGGGAAAGTTCGGCCTGCAGGGCCGGATCGGCGGGCGCCGCCACCCCCATCGACGTCTTCAGCAGCAACATCTTGCGCCTGAGGTCTGGTGGCAATTCGATAACGTCGAAACGCGCCGCTGCGGCCGCCAACTCCATCGTGGCCCCGATGACCGCGGTCTGCGCGTCAGCCGCCAGCGCGGTGGTGTCGTCTGTAATGTAGGTATTTTGCACCCAGGCGGCACGGCCGGCGTCCACCCAGAGATCGAGGAGCCGGGCTTCCGCCTCCTCCAGAAACACGCGCGCGTCATCCGGCGTGGGAGCCGGCTCG
Source organism: Vicinamibacterales bacterium (assembly GCA_029940535.1). Classification (GTDB taxonomy): domain Bacteria; phylum Acidobacteriota; class Vicinamibacteria; order Vicinamibacterales; family UBA8438; genus UBA8438. Next base: position 20,917 of record JAPYUM010000065.1, on the reverse strand, counting down.
GCACATCCGGAGGCGCCGTACGCGATGAGGGCGAGCAGTACCGCCGCCAGGTCATGGCGTCGGCTGCGTGTCGAGACGAACCGTTCGCCTCGCGCGGCCCGGCGTGACACGTGATTGACCGTGCGCGCCTGTTGCATGATGGTGTCTCCGATCGACTCGAAGTAGTGGCCGGTTAGGAGGCTGAGGCTGGCACCGCGGCGTCCGCCTGCCATCGATCGATGAGACCCTCGCGCACCACGATAGTCTCGGCGCGGTCGGCCCCAGTCGACACGATAGCGATCGGCACGCCGGTCACGGCTTCGATGCGTTCGAGATACGAACGCGCTTCCGACGGCAGATCCTCGTAACGCCGCACACCGGCAGTGGGACTCGACCAGCCGGGCAACGTCTCGTAGACCGGTTCGCACGCCGCGAGCACCGCACCGTTCGACGGGAACTCGGTCAAGACCTCGCCCCGGTATCGGTATCCGGTGCACAACGGAATCTCATCGAGGGAATCCAGCACGTCGAGCTTCGTGACAGCAATGGCGTCGAGGCCATTCACGCGCACCGCGTAACGCACGACCACCGCGTCGTACCACCCGCATCGACGCGGGCGTCCCGTTGACGCGCCGTACTCGCGGCCGCTTTCCCGCAGCTGGTTCCCGGCGTCACCGTGCAGCTCGGTTGGGAGTGGTCCCTCCCCAACGCGGGTCGTATAGGCTTTGGCGATGCCCAGCACACCGCCGATCGCCTTGGGGCCCACACCCAATCCGGTACAGATACCCCCGACCGTTCCGTTCGACGACGTGACGAACGGATACGTGCCGTGGTCGATGTCGAGCATGGTGCCCTGGGCTCCCTCGAAGAGTACGCACGCGCCCTCGTCCATGGCCCGAGCCAAGAAGAGCGAGGCATCGCCGACCCAGCGCTCGAGACGCTCCCACACCGACCGCGCCTCGGCATGCACGACGCGCCAATCTGCCTCTGCCCCACCGACCGCGCGGTTGCGGGCTGACACGTTCTCACGAATCGCCGCCGCCAGCGGACCATCGTCCGCTTCGTCCGCATCGTCCGCAAGGTCAGCGATCCGAATTCCCCGACGGGCGACCTTGTCTTCGTAGCTCGGCCCGATTCCGCGAGAGGTCGTGCCAATTTTTCGATCGCCCCGCCGCGCCTCCGCCAGCACCTCGAGCTCTCGGTGATACGGCAGGATGACATGCGCCTTGTCACTGATCAGCAGCCGGTCGTCGACTTCGACCCCCTGCCGCGACAACGTCTCGATCTCGTCGAACAAAGCATCGGGGTCCACCACCACGCCGTTCCCGATGACACAACGCACGCCGGCGTGCAGAATGCCCGACGGGAGCAAGTGCAGGATGAACTGCGCATCGCCTACGTTGACCGTATGCCCAGCGTTGTGCCCCCCTTGATAACGGGCCACGACTGACACGTGTCGTGTCAGGAGATCGACGATCTTGCCCTTCCCTTCGTCGCCCCACTGGGCGCCGATGACCGCGATATTCACTGGCATCCCCGATTCGTTACGGGCGCGACCACACTGGTCGCACCAAAGCGATCGATGGTAACAGAAGGCCGTGCGGTGCGCACGACGCGTATCAGATCTGGACGACGCGCGAGTGACCGAATGCGGGTCGCGACGAAAGTCAAGTACCGATTCCAGATCGCGCACCCGACGTGGGTTTGACAATCTGTGCACTCTTCTTTACCGTCTATCGTTCCGATGGCCCAACAGGAATTTCACCATCACGCTGCCGCGTCAGTGTCACTTTGAAGAGATCGCGTGCCGGCCGAACGATCTGTCATCGAACGGAGAATTCTGACCGCGCTCGAGGCCGTTCCGCCGCGAATCCCCGTGGTGATGGGCGGCTGCGGGATCGGCCGAACGTCGCTCCTGAATCGTCTCGCCGCACGCCTCGGTCCAGACACCGAATGCATTGATATCGAGCGCGTCGCGACGACGCCCGAGGGTTTTCTCGCCGCGGTCACGCGGGCCGCGCGTTGCGAGGCGCCGGCGGCGGACCTGAGCACGGACGACCCCCGGGCCGCACGCGCGGCATTTGACCGCGTGTGCGCGTTTCTTGCGCTGGCCCGAACCCCGAACGGCGGCAGCGTCACGTTCCTGCTGGACGAAGTGCTGGAGATTCGCACGTTCCAGAGCTTTCCTGGACTCCGTGGCGCGCTCCGCGAGTTCTGGACCGCCCTGTGCGACAGCCCGAACCGCTTCGTGCTGACGACCCGTTTCGTGTCGCGAGCGCGCCGACTCTTCCGCGATGCCCCGGACCGTTTCGAGTTCGTGCACCTGCCGCCGCTGAGCCCGACCGAAGTCGGCGCGTCCCTCGCCGATCTGGGTCTGGGGGCCACGGATGGAGAGCGGCTCGAACTCGGCCGTATCATTCACGCCCTGACCGACGGCCGCCCACGCTACGTGCGGCTGCTCGCCGAGGCCACCGCGGCGGTGGGCGCCGGCGACCCGGTGAGCGCCTTCGCGGCCCAGATGGCGCCCGACGCGCCGCTCTCGATGGCGTGTCGATTCTGCTACGAGCTGCGGCTGCATCGGGCACGCGGCTACGGGGCGCTAAAAGCGATCCTGCAGGTGCTGTCTCTCGAAGAACCCCTGACCTTGACCGAGGTGGCCCACCGCCTGGGTCGCACGCCCGGATCCACCAAGGACTATCTGTCCTGGCTCGAGGATGTCGACCTGCTGAGCGTCCGGCAGAAACGGTACAGCTTCGCCGACCCGATGCTGCGGCTGTGGGTGCGCCTGCATGGACAACCCACGCCGCCGAACGAGGACGACCTGGCGCGCGAAGCGCAGGAATACGCGGTCAGCCGTTTCCCGTACATGGAGTCGGGTCCAGCCGCCGAGCCGGCCGTGGTCACCGGGGCGAAGCGCCGTCGCGACCACTCCTGGAGCATGATCGAGATCGATTGACTCGCGGTCGATTTCGGCGCGCGTCGTGAACAATCGGTGTGCGGGTTACTCTCCGTCGAGCGCCTGTAAGGCCTGTTCGGCCGCTCGCTGTTCAGATTCTTTCTTGCTCCGCCCTTCCCCCCGCGCCAGGGGACGGTCTGCGGCGTAGACCTCCGTTTCAAACGCTTTGCGGTGAGCCGGGCCAGTCTCGCCAATCAGACGATAGTCCGGCAGCCCCATGTCGTGCGATTGCAGAAACTCCTGCAGGGCAGATTTATGGTCCTTCGTCAACCCGGGCGTCAGGCCGCCGGCACGAACCGCATCGAGCTGCGGCCGGAAACACCGTTCGAGAAATCCCTCCGCGGCCGTGATGCCACCGTCCAGATAGATCGCGGCGATGATCGCCTCGAAGGTATCGGCAATCAGCGAGCGTTTGTGACGTCCACCGGTCTTTTCCTCGCCACGTCCAAGCAGGAGATGCTCGCCGAGGCCCAGCTCTTCACCCGTCCGAGCCAGCGACACGGTCGACACGATCATCGCCTTCGCCTTCGACTTCTGGCCCTCGTTCCAGTCGGGACATTCGTGAAACAGCCGATCCGCGATGACGAGCCCCAGCACGGCATCACCGAGAAACTCGAGAGACTCGTTGTCCCGCACCCCACCGCTAACGTCCTCGTGCGCTTTCGAACGATGCGTCAGCGCGTGCTCGAGCAAGCCGGGATCCGTGAAGCGATAGCCGAGCATCTCTTCCACGCCGCGAAATTCGTCTCTGATGCGGGTGAGTCGCTCCGAGACCTCTTGACGGAACTCGCCGATGAGCCGGCTCGCTGACGCGGCTTCCTCTCGGTGCACCGACAGACACACTTCTCCCAGGCCGCTGAGGGTCACCGGGAAGACAGCCTGTGGCGCGGCGGAAAACACCATGGCATGAATGCCGTGGGTCTCGAGCAATGCCCGCACGACGTCGGCCTCGATGCTGGACGGTGTCTCGAAGACGATGACGAACTCAGGCTCGCTCATGGCTGGGTGGCGTCCGAATCCGATGCTGATGGCGGATCGTCGATCCGCAGCAAGACGATGGTCATATCATCGTGCTGGTCCGCGTCACCGACGAAGGCCTCGACATCGCCAAGAATCCGCTCCCGCAGATCCTCAGACGGCAGATGGCCATGCTCCTCGAGAAGCCGGCTGAAGCGTTCCTCGCCGAACAGGTCGAACTCCTGGTTCATGGCCTCGGTGATGCCGTCGGTGAACAACACGAACAGGTCTCCAGCCGCGATCGGCAGGGTTCGCTCTTCGAGTAACTCCTCGAACAGCTCCTCGATGCCGTCGAGCTGCAGCCCGACTACGAGTCCGTCGGGAATCAAAATTTGGGTTTGGGGCGGCTGCCCATTCGCGGGCAGGTAAATCAGCGGTGTGTGCCCGGCCCGCACGTAGGTCACCGTGCGGGCCTCGAGATCCACCACCAGGTAAATCATGGTAATGAAGGTACGGGCGTCCAAGCTCGTCGCGAGAATCCGGTTGGCCTCCATCAGCAGTCGCTTGGGACTTTGATAGATCTGACCGAGCGAGAGAATAATTCCCTTGAGCTCCGCCATGTAGAACGCCGCCGAGGTCCCCTTCCCCGACACGTCCGCGACGAGGACCCCCAGACGACCATCGCCCAAGTGGACGAATTCGTAGTAGTCGCCTCCCACTTCACGCGCCGGTCGACACACGGCACAGACATTCAGACCGGGCAGCAACACCGGAGCGTCCGGCAACAGCGACATCTGGATATCGCGTGCGATTCGAAGCTCTTCCTCCAGCCGACGCTTTTCTTGCGCCTGCTGGAGCAGACCACCGATGCTCGCGGTCATCGCATTGAACGACGCTGCGAGCTCACCCAGTTGGTCCTGCGTGTCGACCTGGATCCGATGGGAGAGATCACCGCGTTGGACTCGTTCCGTGCCGGTAAAGAGTTCGTGCACCGCGCCCGTGATCGACTTGGCCAGCGCGAACCCCATCACCAACGCGACCGCCTCGATGGCGAGGAACATCACGGCAATCAGCACGAGGCTCACGCTCAACGTGCCGGCCAGATTGAACTCACCGCTCCGCACCAGCAACCCGTAGAGCACCGTGGGTCGCACCTGGAAAGACAACTCCGCACGTCGATGCTCACCGGTCGACCAGTCCAGCAGATCCAAAAACAAGACCCAGGGCAATCCACCGGCGGTCTCCATCGGACCCGCTGGCGGACTCAACGGCACCCGCACCTCGTCGGCGACGAGGGTGTTTCCGACCACCCCCTCGCCGCCACTGGTCGACCCGCCGATATCGATCAGCACCGTCCCGCTGTCTTCCTGTAGACGCGCCACGACCCCGTCGGACAACGGCAGATCCACCACGACCACGTAGACGCGCTCTCGCCAGCGCACGCGCTGCGCCCCTCGGGCGACGATGCTCCGCCGACCCGCCACCTCTGTCATCAACAGTCCGCCGCCGCTCCGCGTCAACCACGTGGGTAAGGACGGCGGACCGGACGCATGATCCCACGCCCCGGCGATCGCGTCGATGGGCTCGGGCGTGGGGTCGCCCGCGCGCCCAGCCAGGGCGATCGACGCCCCCGGATAGCGTTCCTCCGTCACTTGAAGCCGCCCTGCGAGGACGGCCGACAGGTCACGCGAGGCGGTCGTGCTTTCGAGATCCACGGCGGCCATCGCCGCGAGCGTCGTCGCGTCCTCGACGACTTCATCGAGACCTCGCTGGACCAACGATGAGCTGACGGTGAGAAACAGCAACGTGCCCAACAGCAGGAAGAACGATCCGACCAGCAGGATCGGCACGAACCCGATCAAGAGATAGGACAAGACCAGCTTCCGCCGGACCCGCCACAGCAGTCGACGCTGCAGTATCGCCAGCAGACGAAACAGGAGATAGCCCAGCCCGACGGCGATCACAATGGTGCCGACGGAGTCGATCGCCCGAAGCCATCCCGGCGCCGCGGGGCCGAGGGTTGCTACCACGAGTTTGAGTCCCAGGGTGGCAAGCAAGGCACGGCCGACTCTGGACGCCGCGACGGCCCGCACACGGCTCACTCGATTCGGCGGCTCGCCGGGATCACCGGATCGCTCCGGAGTGGCAGACGTACCCGTGGCCGGTGGCCCGGGATGGGATGCCGTCATGCGCTCGCCTGCATTCGAAACCGCATCCGGGCTCACCCTCGCCGGGTCGGGTCAGGCCCCGCAGCGTCGTCGATGAGCGCCGACGACGCGGGGACCTGGACCCCGGCACGGACCCACGCCAGGTAGCGATCATCGCCACCGGTCACCGGCAGTTGGAGGAATTCCGGTATCTCGTAGGGGTGCAGCTGTACGACCCGCGCTCGAAGCGCCTCGACCCCGCGAGCAGTCGTCTTGACGATGAGCTGTCGTTCCCGTGCTCGAGCCACGGCCCCATCCCACCGATAGACCGATTCCACCGCGGGCAGCACGTTCACGCAGGCCGCCAATCGCTCCTCAACCAGACAGGTCGCGAACGACGCGACGTCGCCATCCTCCGGGAACGTGATCAAGACCAGGACCACCTCGCGCTCCGTCACCTTCACCTCCCGCTAGACGACACCTACGGCGACGCCTGGCAGCGATCGATTTATTCCAGCCCGGCTCCTATTCTCGGCCGCCACTCTGGCCGAAACTAGTCCTGCATGCCGCGCACGCCCAGACCACGGAACCCAGGACGCCGGCGACCGCCGACACCGGCCTCGTCAGCCACGCGACCGCGTCCTACACAGGGGACGCTCCCGCTCCACCCAGCGCCCAAGAACCAAGCACGCAAGGTGCCGGCCTCCGATGCGCCGCCACCAGCCGTGCGCCGCGTCATGTTCGTGGCCATCGGCCTGACGGTCGCAATCATCGGGGCGAACGGGGTGGCCGGTGACCGGGGACTCATTCAAACCGTCAGAATGCGCCACGAGCGGCAACAGTTGTCCGACGTCATCGCTCGGCTCCATGAGGAGAACCGCCGACTGGCCCTCCAGGCCGCACGCTTGCGGGACGACCCGGCCGCAATCGAAGAAATCGCCCGCGGCGAACTTGGGCTGATCCGTCCCGGAGAGCGCCTGTTCATTGTCACCGATCGACCAGTGCCAGGCCCCTGACACCCCCTGCCACTCGGTCATTCACCGAGAAATCCGTGCAAGTTTGACCGCGCACGGACGGCATGGTACCATGCTCAACGTTAGCGTTTTCAACCAGTTGACGCGGGGTGGAGCAGTCTGGTAGCTCGTTGGGCTCATAACCCAAAGGCCGGGGGTTCAAATCCCCCCCCCGCAACCAATTTCCCGTCTGCGCGATGAACAAGGGGTGACCGAGCCGGTCATCCCTTTTCTCGTTGGACCTCGTGGCGGGACGCGACGCGCCATCCCACCAGCAGTCCGCAGGAGTCCACATGCACTTGCGATCGCAGCCGTATGGCGCCAACTTCCTGGTCAACGAGGTCCGCCCCGAGGACGTGGTATGTCCCGAGGACATGAGCGATGACGAACGCCTGCTCATGCGCTCGATCAAAGAATTTGCGGAGCAGGAGGTCGCTCCCCTCTACGACGAGATCGACCAACGCAACATCGACGTCATCCGCCCGCTGTTCAAGAAAGCGGCCGACTTGGGCCTGTTCATGGCGGAAGTGCCGGAGGCGTTGGGTGGCCTCGGGCTCAGCGTGCTCGCCATCGCCGGCATGAGTGAATGCCGTTCCTACCTGGGCGGGCTGTCCTCCACCGTGTTCGCTCATCAGGGAATCGGCACGCTGCCGTTGATCAATTTCGGCACGCCAGACCAGATTGATCGCTACCTGACCCGGTGCATGAACGGCGACCTGATGGCGGCGTTCGCGCTCACCGAACCTGGTTCCGGCTCGGACGCGATGAACATCACGACCACCGCCGTGCTGAATGCTGACGGGACGCACTACGTCGTGAATGGCGCGAAGCAGTGGATCACCAACGCCGGTTGGGCCGACCTTTTCATTCTGTTCGCGAAGGTCGACGGCACGGCATTTTCGGCGTTCCTCCTGGAACGACAGACCCCGGGCCTGAGCGTCGGAGACCATGAGAAGCTGCTGGGGCTGCAGGGCTCGTCGGTCTGTGCGCTGCAACTCGACGACGTGGCGATTCCGGTCGACAACCTGCTCGGAGAGGTGGGCAAGGGGCACAAGGTCGCGATGTGCACCCTCAACCTCGGCCGGATGAAAATGGCCGCTAATTGCGCCGGTACGTCCAAGAAAATTCTTGCCGCCGCGACCCAATACGCCAACGAGCGACGACAGTTCGGGCGTCCCATCTCAGAATTCGGGCTCATTCAGCGGAAGCTCGCCGACATGGCGGCCCGCGCCTACGGGGCCGAATCGGTCGCCTACCGGACGGCCGGACTCGTGTACACCGCGGCCGAAGCCGACGGGGCCGAGGGTGGCGGCTCGCTCGACCGCAAGCTCGAGACGCTGGCGGAGTTCTCGACCGAGTGCGCGATGGCCAAAGTGATCGGGTCTGAGACCTACCACGGGCTCGCCGACGACGCCCTCCAGGTGTACGGCGGGAACGGATACAGCGAGGAGTATCCGGCGGCGCGGTGGTATCGCGACTCCCGCATCACACGGATCTACGAAGGCACCAGCGAAATCTGCCGGTTGAGCATCGCCAAGACGATACTCAAGCGCGCCGACCGAGGGCGCCTCGCCTTGCGCGAAGCGATCACCAGCCTGGCCGCGCCGCCCGCCGAGCCGACCGGTTCAGACCTGGCTGCCTTGCACACCCGCGTCGGTCGCCTCAAACAGCTGTTTCTCTTCGTGCTCGGGGCCGTGTGGGAGCACGTGGACGCCGACCAGCTTCTCGCGCCGGAGCACCAGCAGTATCTCGGCAGTCTCGCCGACATTGCCATCGAGACCTACCGCGCCGAGAGCACCGTGCTTCGCGTCTCGAAATTGACCGCGGCCCAACCCACGGCGGACTTGCGACTGGAATCGGCGCTGGCGACCCTGGTGTTCTACACGGCCGCCGATCGTGTCCGGCAGGAGTCAAGCGAGGTGCTGGCATCGCTGCTGGACGCCACACCGCGGGCTGACGCGCTGGCCCGGATGAACGCCTGCCTGCCGGCCCCCGTCGGGCTGCTTCCCGTTCGGACCCTGGTTGCCCGCGAGCTCATCGCGCGCGGCGGACTCTCCGCCCCGGGACACTGACCCCGCCTGCGATCAAGATTTTGGTCGCCGGCGACAGGCGCAGCATAGTGACCGCACTCAATGCTGTTCGTCGGTGATCGAGGTGCAGCAGGCCATCCGCATCCGTACGAGCGAAATGGGTGACGACGCCATCTAGCGTCTGTAAACGTCGCACATCGCGGCCGTGCGGCACTTTCCTTGCCTCCAGGAGCAAACCGATGACCACCCTCACCAGACGCATCAGCGTGCCGTGCTTGGCCGCTGCGCTCGTGTTGATTCTGCCCGGCTCGCCTCGACGCAGGACGGACTCGACACCGGTGACACGGCATGGATGTTGACCTCGAGCGTGCTCGTGCTCTTCATGACCATCCCCGGCCTGTCGCTGTTCTATGCCGGTCTGGTCAGATCGAAGAACGTCCTGTCCGTCATGATGCAGTGCTTCGCGCTCACCTGCATGGTGACCGTCCTCTGGACCGTGTACGGCTACGGCCTCGCCTTTGGCGATGGCGGCGGGATGAACAGCTTCATCGGCTTCGGGAAACTGTTCCTGTCCGAGGTCGAGATCGATACGGTGTCGGGCACCATCCCCGAGTCGGTGTTCCAGATGTTCCAGCTGACGTTTGCCATCATTACCCTGGCGTTGATGGTCGGTGCCTTCGCGGAACGGATGCGATTCTCCGCGATGATGCTCTTCATGGCGCTGTGGCTGACTCTCGTCTACGCGCCGGTCGCGCACTGGGCCTGGGGCGGCGGGTTTCTTGGAGAGATGGGCGTGTTGGACTTCGCCGGGGGCACCGTGGTGCACATCAACGCCGGCGTCGCCGCGCTGGTGCTCTGTGTGATTCTCGGCAAGCGGAACGGCTACCCCAACAGCCCCATGCCCCCCCAACAGCCTCGTGCTCACCGTAGTGGGCGCCTCGATGCTGTGGGTCGGCTGGTTCGGTTTCAACTCGGGTAGCGAACTGGCGGCCGACGGCACCGCCGGCATGGCCATGGCGGTGACTCACATCTCGGCCGCGATGGCCGGATTTACGTGGAGGCTCATTGAGTGGTCCAGTCGCGGCAAACCCAGCGCGCTCGGGATCGTCACCGGCGCCGTGGCCGGGCTCGTCGCCATCACTCCCGCATTCGGATTCGTCGGGCCCGTCGGCGCGCTGGCCATTGGGCTGGCCTCCGCGTGTTGTGCTACTGGGGTGCCAACAGCCTGAAGCAGCGATTCGGACATGACGACTCACTCGACGTCTTCGGCGTGCATGGCATAGGCGGCATCGTCGGCGCCCTCCTGACCGGCGTCTTCGCCGCCAGCAGCCTCGGTGGCTCGGTGGACGGCTTGAATATCTGGAATCAGGTGCGGCTCCAGACGATCGGCGGGGTGGTCACGTTCGTCTACTCCGACGTCCTGACATTCGTTCTCGTCAAGATCGTCGACGGAGTGATCGGCCTGCGCGTCACCGCGGAGGGCGAGCCAACGGGACTCGACATCTCACTGCACAACGAAACAGGCTACAAACTCTGATCTCCGGTTTCCGACGACCAGTCCCCTCACTCCAATGCCGAGATGACCGACGCGGTCATCTCGGCCGTCGTCGCCGTGCCGCCGAGATCGCCGGTTCGGGTGGCTCCGGCCGCCAGGACCCGTTCCACAGCCGTCACCACCGCGGCGGCCGCGGTCGTCTCGCCCAGATGGTCCAACATCATCGCTCCGGTCAAGATCTGCGCGATTGGGTTGGCGATGCCCTGACCAGCGATATCCGGCGCCGAGCCATGCACCGGTTCGAACATTGACGGGTGCGCTCGCTCCGGATTCAGATTGGCGCCCGGCGCGAGACCGATCGACCCGGCAATGGCGGGTCCGAGATCCGAGAGAATATCGCCAAACAGATTACTGGCCACGATCACGTCGAACCAATCGGGGTGCTGCACCAGGTGCGCCGACAGAATGTCGATGTGGAATTGGTCCGTCCGCACGTCCGGATACTCCGCCGCCATCGCCTGGAACCGTTCGTCCCAGAACGGCATGGTGTGGATGATGCCGTTCGACTTCGTGGCCGACGTGAGGTGTTTGGCCTCGCGGGTGCGCGCCAGCTCGAACGCGTATCGTACGACGCGGTCCACACCCACCCGCGTGAACACCGATTGCTGCACCGCGAGTTCGGCCGGTGTCCCCTTGTACAGGCGTCCGCCAATCTCCGAGTACTCGCCCTCGTTGTTCTCGCGAACGATGAGAAAATCGATGTCGTCCGGGCCGCGATCGGCCAGCGGTGTGCGAACGCCAGGCAGCAGGCGGACCGGCCGCAAGTTGACGTACTGGGCGAATCGTCGACGGATGGGGATCAAGAGTCCCCACAGCGACACGTGATCGGGCACCCCCGGGTAGCCGATGGCCCCGAGAAAGATGGCGTCCTGCTCGGCCAATTCCTCGATGGAGCGCCCCCCGGTCATGCTGCCCGTGCGCGCGTGCAGTTCGCACGACCAGTCAAAGCCCGCCCACTCGCACGAAAACTGGAATCGCCGCCCCACGGCGTCGATGACCGACCGGGCCGCCGGCACCACTTCTTTGCCGATACCGTCGCCCGGAATCAACGCGACTCGATACGCTCGTTCGCTCATGTGTCTCCCGTTCGTCAGGACCCGCGCACTTTGGCGATGTCCTCGGTCGTCAACCCAATCTCACGCAATACTTCGTCAGTGTGCTGACCCAGCATCGGCGCCGGGCGGCCCGGAGTCAGCGGCGTATCTGATAGCTTCACCGGCGTTCCCAACGTCTTGATCCGCCCCAGGGTCGGGTGGTCGGTGTCGACCACGAGATCACGCGCCTGGATGTGCGGGTCTTCCATGACGTCGGCGTAGGTGTTGATCGGTCCGCACGGCACGCCGTGAGTCTCGAGCCGCGCCAACCAGTGGTCACGTGGCTCACCCGCCATGACCGCCTCGATCCGACCCGCCAGGACCGCCCGATTCGTGACACGACTGGCATTGTCCGCAAAATCCGTATCCGTCGCCCACTCGGGATGCTCGAGCGCATCACACAAGTTCTGAAACGTGCGATCGTTGGCGGCTCCCACCGTGATGTATCCATCTTCGCAGCGAATCGCTTGATACGGCGCGTTCATGCGATGCGCCGACCCGAGCGGCTCCGGCACACCGCGACCGGAGAAATACTGCGTGGCCTCCCACACCGATAGGGCTACCCCGGCGTCGACCAACGACGTGTCGACACGCTGCCCGCGACCGGTCCGGGCTCTGGCGAGAAGCGCCGCGAGGATACCGGTCACCGCGAACAGCCCGGCGCCCAGGTCAGTGATCGGCACGCCGACCTTGACCGGTGGCCGACCCGCTTCGCCGGTGACGGACATCAAGCCGGACACGCCCTGCGCCACGAGGTCAAACCCACCCTTCCCCGACGCCGGACCAGTCTGCCCGTAGCCCGAGATCGAGGCATAAATCAGCCCCGGATGCGCCGCGGCCAGTTCCTCGTAGCCCAGCCCGAACTTCGCCATCACACCGGGTCGGTAGTTCTCGACCAGGACATCGGAGGCGAGCGCCAGTCGCCGCACGGCGGCCCGGCCATCGGGGTGCTTGAGATCGAGCACCACCCCGCGTTTGCCACGATTCACCGCATTGAAGCTGGGACTGTCGGTCCCGACGGCGCCGGGCATGCGACGGGTCGAGTCGCCACCGGGCGGCTCCACCTTGATCACATCGGCGCCCATGTCGCACAGTAGCATTGCGCAGAACGGCCCGGCCATGACCTGCGTCACGTCAAGAACCCGTATGCCGTCGAGTGCATGTGTGTGTGTCACCACTGTCACCATCGCTACCTTGACCGACAGGCGCGATTACAACCGATCAGGAGAAATCACCCGTGTCCACGTCCCATATCTTGTTCACAATCGACGGCCCGACGGCCGTCCTCACATTCAACCGCCCCGAGGCCAGGAACGCGATGACCTGGGCCATGTACGACGCCCTGCTGGATGCCTGCGAAAAGGTTGACGCGGATTCCGCCGTGCGGGTCTTCGTCCTTCGCGGCGTCGACGACGGCGCTTTCGTGGCCGGCACCGACATCAGCCAGTTTCCCGGTCTCCGCACCCGCGAAGACGCGCTCGCCTACGAGACCCGTCTCGACCGGGTCATCAGCCGACTCGAGCGGGTCGCGAAACCGACGATCGCCCAGGTCAACGGCGTGGCGGTGGGCGGCGGATGCGTCATCGCGATAGCGTGCGATCTGCGCATCTGCGGTCCGAGCGCCCGGTTCGGCGTGCCCGTCGCCCGCACCCTGGGCAACTGCCTGTCGGCCGCCAACTGCTCGCGTCTCCTGGACCTCGTGGGGCCCGCCCGGCTGAAGGACCTGATGTTCACCGCCCGCCTGCTCGACGCCCAGGAGGCGTTGGTCGCGGGGCTGGCCACCCAGGTGGTCGACGCGGAGACGCTGGGCCGCACGGTGGCGGATACGGCAGCGCGGATCGCGGCCAACGCCCCGCTGACGATCACCGCCACCAAAGAAATGGTGCGCCGGCTGCAAGTGCACCGCCGCGGCGCCGCCGATGCGGGGGACGACCTGGTGGCCGCCTGCTACACGAGCCAGGACTTCCGGGGGGCGGTGACCGCCTTCATGGAGAAGCGTGCACCGGTCTGGACGGGCAAATAGCTCTGGGGCCGGCGCCCGCGGATACACGAGTCGGGTCATCGAGGCGTCCCGCACACCAGATGTTCGAGACGGTCGAGACCGCCGAGGACGTCGTGGCCGAGGTGCACGCGCACCGCTCGGCGGTGACGCGCGACGAGCACACGAAAATCACCCAACGCCTGTGCCGTCTTCACGGCCCCGAACGTGTAGCCTCGGCCTGGAATCGGCAGATCATTGGGGTCGTCGGCCGTAATCTGCACAAAGACCCCGGTGTCCGGACCGCCCTTGAACGCCTGCCCGGTCGAATGCAGGAAGCGCGGGCCGAAACCGACGCTGGTGGCCACGCCGTGCGACGCCCGGACCGCATGGCGCATGCGCTGGAGGACGGCCAGGTGCTCCGGGGTCATGTCCAGATAAGCGAGCAGCGCCAAGTAGTCGCCCTCCCGCAGACGACCAACGTGGGCCGCGAGCAACTCCCCTACGCCGGCAGCGGGGCCGGCACCCTCCTTGAGCGCCTCCGCGGTGTCAGCATCCGCATACAGCGTCAAACCGTCCTGTGCCGCCACCGGGGCCTCGGCCGGGAAGGCGCCAGCCCGCTCGTAGGTCTCGGCCAGTTCGCGGGTGGCCACCTTGCTGGCTTCAACGTCTGGCTGGTCGAAAGGATTGACGCTCAGCACGGCTCCACACACCGCGGTGGCCACTTCCCACCGAACGAACTCCGCCCCCACGTCGTGCCGGTCTTCGAGGCCAAGCTCGACCACCGAATGCCCAGCGACGACCAGTTCGTCAATAGCGCCAGACGCGGGGTCCGACTCCCCCGACAGACGCATCACGACAAACAGCCGGTCCGCTCCGTAGTCTCCCGGGGCGCCCAGAGATTCGTCGACGATCGGAATCACCCCGCGACCGTGCTTCCCGGTCGACTCCGCCAGAAGCTGCTCCAGCCAGCCGCCCAGCGGGGCGATGGTCGGGGACAGAAGCAGCGTGACCTTGTCGCGGCCACCCGCGGCGGCCAACCCAAGGGCGAGGCCCAGCCGCACGCCTGGATTTTGACCCGCCTGCACCTCCGCCCCGCATCGGGCGGCCATGATCCGGGCCCGGTCGAATAGTGAGGCCACGTCGAGACCGCAGAGGGCCGACGGGACCAACCCGAAGTTCGAGAGTGCCGAGAACCGCCCCCCCACCGACGGCACACCCGGCAGTACGGCGCGAAACTGTCTCTCGCGTGCGAATGTCTCCAGCGCCGAGTCGGGATCAGTGATTGCCAGAAATCTGGATCCAACCTGGTCGGGACCGAGCACACGCTCAAATCGGTCGATGAAATACTCCGTGAGGATCGTCGGCTCGAGCGTCGTCCCCGACTTGCTCGACACGATGCACAGGGTCCGAGACAAATCCAGACCCGATTCGATGCGCCCCACCTGCGCTGGGTCGGTCGAGTCGAGCACGTGCAGCGTTGGTGCGCCGTCTGAGGCCGGCAAGACGCGGCTCAGGACCTCGGGCGCGAGACTGGATCCGCCCATGCCGAGCAGCAGCAGGTCGGTGATGCCGTCGCCGCGAAGCTGGCTCGCCAGCTCCCCGAGTGCGCCGGTCTCCGGCGGGTCCAACAAAAGGTCCAGCCATCCCAGCCACCGCGACTCGTCGCCGCTGGTCCACAAACTGGCGTCCTTGGCCCAGAGCCGGCCCACACGGTTGTCGCGGTCCCAGGCCCGTGTCTCGAGGTCGAGCGCGGCATCGAGCGACGACCCGAGCCGCCAGCGGTCCGGCTCTGCCGTCAGCGCGCACCACCCGTCGTGTCGGACCAGTCCCGTGCTTCCAACCGAGCGACCTTGGCCATACGGCGAAGGTGTCGTTCGTCGCCAGAGAACGTCGCGCCGAGAAACGCGTTGACCAGCTCGGTGGCCAGAGACGCCCCGACGATGCGGGCCCCCAGCACAAGCACGTTCATGTCGTCGTGCTCGACGCCCTGATGCGCGGAATAGCTGTCGTGACAGACCGCGGCCCGAATCCCTTGCACCTTGTTCGCGGCCACGCTAGCGCCGACACCGCTGCCGCAGATCATGACGCCGCGATCGACCTCGTGTCCGCGCACCGCAACGGCGACCGCCTCGGTGAAGTCCGGGTAGTCGACGGCCTGATCGCTATCCGTCCCTACGTCCACCACCTCGTGCCCGCTGTCGCGCAGGACGCTGAGCAGGCTCTCTTTGAGATGAAATCCGGCGTGGTCCGCCCCGATCGCGATACGCATGGCTCTACTCCACTCGGCACGGTCCACGCGACCGGCGCCCCTAAGATTCCGAAGCGGAATCGTACTACACGAGGGGCGAGGGTCCGGCGTCGTCGATCGCCGAGTAGTGGGAAGGCCGGGGATTAAGTCATCTGTCTTGAGCTTCCTCCTCGTTTCCGCGAAACGCCGATCTCGTGATCTATCCACGCCCCCGTGGGTTGCTCTACCCTCGGCGCCAGGCAGCGCCTATCCCGCGGGGCGACCAACTATCAGCCTTCTCACCGCTGCTCGCGAACCTGACCGACCCGATGACCGTGCGGCGTTTACTCGCGGTCGGCATCGACCCCGAAGAATCGACGGCCTTTGTGAGCACGGAGTTTCGCACGTTGTCACTGGAGAGACGGCGGACATCGAACCGTACTGGCCCTGGCGAACAGCTCCGCCCTTCGCGACTCGTGGGGACCAATTCCTGTTTCTGCACGAGCCATTCCTCGAAGAGTCATCGCTGTTGCCTCGCACCAGGGCCAATGTTTACAAATGCGAAGCGCCACCAGTGGGTCGGGGCCCCGAGCGGCACGGCGTGCGGGAAACAGCGTGGCCACCCCGCCGAACGCGCGCAGCGCGGTCTCCTGGTCCAGGTGGAGACGGAGCTCCTCGTCGAGCTCGTCCTGACGGCGGCGTCTGAGCAGGAGCGACCGCACTTGAGCGACGACGAGGTACCAGAGTCGCATGCCGTCTCCCTACTCGTTGGCCAGCACCAGGTTGACGCCGGCTGACAACCGCTGCCATTTGGACGTCTCGGTCCCGAGCTGCTGTCGCCCCGCCCGGGTCAGCGAGTAGAACTTGGCGCGCCGCTTCTCGTCCGACGTGCCCCACGATGAGCGTATCCATCCCTGGTGCTCCAGTCGGTGCAGGGCGGGATAGAGCGACCCCTGCTGGACCTTGAGAAGGTCGTTGGATACCTGTTGGATCCGCTGCGCGGTCGCCCAGCCATGATTCGGATCCAGGACCAGCGTCTGCAGAATCAGCAGGTCCAGGGTGCCGCGGAGGACGTCGGATGGCTCGCTCACGATGTTCCCCTAGATAAGCTACAACAGTCTCAGTCTAGCTCTGGTTGTTGTAGCTTTTCAAGGGGAGTCACGATTTCGAATCCCAGGTGAGCCTGTCCTAGAGGGCGCAACGGATCTCGAGGAGGGCTCGACGTGGTCGAGCCGCTCGAGTCGTTTGAGGCGCTGAGCGACGTGCTGGAGGTGACACTCATCATGCGCCGCGCTGATGGCGCGTCCAGGGCGCGGGTCCTGGCCACCTCGGGGCGCCCGCCCGCACCGATCCCGTCGTCACGCTGCGTGGAGTGTAGCGGCCCTTAGCCTGGGGCCCCTTGAGTCCAAACCGATTACTCGCGAACGACGCCGAAGTGTAGATCTATCGGCCGGATACACGGAAGTGCTCGGAATTCCCGAGTTTTGGGCCGAGCCTTCATTTTTCACGAAGAACACAGGGACGATCTCTGGCTCGATTGTTTCTCGCGTCCGAGAACCGTCGACCCATAGGTGGCCTCGACCGGATTCCGGTCGGCCGGTGTCCAATCGAGAAGTGGTCCAATATGACTCGAGCGGGTCGGCGGCTGAGGCCAAGTCTCCCGGTGCGACTGACCTCGTTCCATTGGTCGTGCTGGCCCCACTCGTTGCGACCGCCACGTTTTGGCTGGGCTTGCCCACGAGTTGCCCGTCCTGACGCTTCTGTGGACGAGGCGGGTCACTCACCAGCCTCGTCGACCCGGTTCGTGGAGCGGGATGTGTGCCACCGTTCCAGAGGGCGCGCGACCAGACTTCGCCTCTACAATGCACCGATGTGCTCGGACACCGAACTGGCCATCGTGGTCGACCGACTGCGAGCCGGGGCGCGAACGACGATTCTGACCGGCGCGGGCGTGTCGGCCGCCAGCGGCGTGCCGACCTTCCGGGGGCCCGGTGGTCTGTGGAAACGACACCGTCCGGAGGAACTGGCCACCCCGGAGGCGTTCGCGAAAGACCCCGCGCTGGTGTGGGAGTGGTACGACTGGCGACGTCAGCTCATCGCGGCCTGCGAGCCGAATCGAGCCCATGCGGTCATCGCCGACTGGAGCCGACGCTATCCCGATTGTCGCCTGATTACTCAGAACGTCGACGGACTGCACGAGCGCGCCGGCGCGGAGGGCGTGATTCGGTTCCACGGCTCCTTGTGGGAGGTCGGGTGTTGGCGCGCGTGCGCAGGTTCGCCTCACCGATGGATGGACCGGACCGTCCCGTTCGACCCATTGCCGCCGCGCTGCCCGCACTGTGACGCTCCACTGCGCCCGGGCGTGGTCTGGTTTGGCGAGGGGATCGATGCGTCGGTGCTCTCGCGCAGCGACAACGCCACGGCGTGCGATCTGTTTCTGACCATCGGGACCTCGTCGTTGGTGTATCCGGCAGCGGGACTCGTTCAGCAGGCGCGGCAGCGCGGGGCGTTCACGGTAGAAATCAATCCGGACGCGACTCCCCTCTCCGACGGCGTCGACCTGGTCCTTCGGGGCAGGGCGGAGGCGGTGCTCGACGCGATCGAGCAACGGCTGGCGGGTCGCTGAGGGACGAAGGGTGTCGCGGCGATGGGCGGGTCTAAAGGCCCGCGGCTACGTGCCTGATCCCCGGGACGGGGTGCTCAGGACGGGTCTAGGCTAAGGCCCCTGGTCGTCGCGGCCACCGACCCGACGAGACAGCCGGTCCAGATCAGGCGAAAGCTCAACTGGGAACCGTTCGGCGTCGGTGAGCCGGCGTACCCCGTCGGGCAGGGCCGCCACCGCGGTTCGACACCGATCGCGGATGGCGTCGAGTGCCGGCGCAGACTCCGTTGGCACGCCGCGCCGCATCAATCGCCGCAGCAAAGGCACGCCGTCCGGAGGTCCCAACTCGTCGGCCGTCGCGACCACGTCCCGCTGCGTCTCTCCAGATCGAGCGACCCTCCATACCTGCTTTTCGCCAGGGACTGTGCGTTTTCCTGGACTCAACTTCGCCAGCGGCACCATGCCGCTCTCTCGCTCGACGGCGACCAACTTGTAGACTCCACTGAGCGATGGCGCGTCAGCCGACGTGGTGACCGCGGTGCCCACCCCGAACCCGTCGATTGGCGCTCCAGACGCGACAAGCGCCGCTACCCGGTGTTCGTCCAGATCGCCGCTCACCAGAATCTTCGTCTCCTGGAGCGACCCGGCGTCGAGCACCGCCCGCACCGCCGCGCTGAGACCAGCCAGATCTCCGCTGTCCACCCTCACCGCGGCCGGACGAAGCCCCGCACTCACGATCAGGCGAGCCGCGGCCACCGTATCGTAGGTATCGATCAGCAGGATCGACCGCGCGCCGTGCACCGCGGTGTAGCGGGCAAACGCGGTCAACTCGTCCATGTGCGCCATCACCCAGGAATGAGCCATCGTGCCAGAGACCGGGATGCCGAACCGGGAACCGGCCTCCACGTTGGACGTGGCCTGGCATCCGGCCAGATAGGCCGCGCGTGCGGCGTGGAGGGCCGCCTCCGGACCATGGGCGCGGCGCCCACCGAACTCAACCACTGACCGCCCCGCCGCTGCCTCGACCACACGCACCGCTTTGCTCGCCACCAACGTCTGGAACAGGACAATAGAGAGCAGCGCGGTTTCGACCAACTGGGCTTCCGCGAGCGGCGCGGTTACTCGCAGGATCGGCTCGCCTGCGAACACCGGGACACCCTCGAGCACCGCCCAGACATCACCTGTAAACTGCAGACCCGGCAGGTAGGTGTCGAAAAAATCGGAGGAGGCTCCCGACAACTCTGGAAGCGAACGCAGATAGCTGATGTCGTCGAGGGTAAATCGCCAGGCCTCGAGGTACCCCACGGCCTGCTCCAGACCGGCCGCCACCAGGAAGGATCGACCCGTCGGCAGTTCGCGCACGAACAACTCGAACGACGCCTGCGCGTCGTTGCCGGCGGCATGATAGCCGGCCGCCATCGTCAATTCGTAGAGGTCGGTCGACAGGGCGCCGGGCATCGGACGGGTGATAATGTATCACCGATGACGCTGCTGTCCGGCGCCGCGCCTGACCCACCCGACGCTCGGACCACGGCCATCCTGGTCATCGACACGCAGCGAGACTTCTGCGCGGGAGGCGCGCTCGCGGTGCCCGGTGGCGACGAGGTCGTGCCGGGGCTCAATCGGGTCCTGGCCACGGCCGTCGAACAGGGTCTGGCGTGCTACGCCACGCGCGACTGGCATCCCGCCAACTCGCACCATTTCCAGCCAAACGGCCCCTGGCCGGTCCACTGTGTCGTCGGCACCGCCGGCGCTCGGTTTCACGCCGACCTGCGGCTACCCACCGATGCCGTCATCGTCAACAAGGGCACACAGATTGACACCGACGGCTACAGCGCGTTCGACGGGTGTCTTGAAGATGCAAGTGGCAGTGCGCTGGCAGACGACCTCGCGCGACGCGGGGTCACCCACGTCGTAATCGGGGGACTCGCCACCGACTACTGCGTGCGGGCCTCGGTGCTGGATGCCCTGACGGCGGGATTCAGCGTGACCCTACTGTTGGATGCCATCGCCGCCGTCGACAGCACGGCTGGCGACGGCACACGCGCCCTCGAGGAAATGCGCGCGGCCGGCGCGAGGCTCACCACCTCGGCAACAATCGGCTAGACCGGGGCGGGCGACAACGGGCGCGAGGGGGTCGCGGCGAAGGCCCGCCCAAGTAAGATTCAGCCCCGTCGCGGGAATGCCCGACTAATTCCCGCGTACTGGACTTGGTCCGCCGCGGAAGGTCAGCAAATAATCTCGAATCGCATTGATCTGGGCGACGCCGTCCTGCTCGAACTGGGGGTAGAACGACCCTGGCAGCTCCGTAAAGAACCCCGGCATGCGAGTGCCCGGCTGAATCGCCAGCGGACTGACCAGCCAATCGACAATCCA
>JAPYUM010000064.1:10526-22790 GCA_029940535.1 Vicinamibacterales bacterium | reverse complement strand
GAGCGCGAGAAGAGGAAACGCCGCCATGGCGCCAAGTCGAGCCGAGATGCTGGAAGTCATGGTGCAGCTCCTTTCGAGACAACAACACTGATCGGTCTTCCCGAAGTTGCTATTCTCACCCGGTGGGCAAGCATGTGGTCATCGTTGGGGGTGGGTTTGCCGGGCTCAACGCCGCGAAGGGACTGGTCAACGCCCCCGAAATCGACGTCACGCTGCTTGACGCGCGTAATCATCACCTCTTTCAGCCGCTGCTCTATCAGGTCGCGACCGCCGGGCTGAGCCCCGCCGAGATCGCGGCGCCGATTCGCGCGATCTTGACGTACGCTCGCAACATCAGAGTGCTGCAAGAACAGGTCGTCGATGTCGATCTGTCTCGCCGCATGGTGGTCAGCGATTCAGGTGAGCATTCCTACGACTACGTGTTGCTCGCGTGCGGATCCAAGCACGCGTACTTCGGGCACGACGCATGGGAGATGCACGCACCCGGGCTGAAGACCTTGGAGCAGGCCACGGCGATTCGACGCCGGGTGCTGACGGCGTTCGAGGAGGCCGAGAAGGAAGCGTCACCCGAGCGCAAGCGCGTTGCTGACCTTTGTGATCGTGGGTGGGGGGGCGACGGGGGTCGAACTCGCAGGGGCCATCGGCGAGATGAGTCGTTTCACGCTGGCGAGAGATTTTCGCCACATCGGTCCCACCTTGGCCCGCGTCATCCTCGTTGAGGCTGGCCCACGTGAAGGGACCGGACGGGAACCCGTTGGCTGGCATGGCGCCCGCGGCACTCCAGCAAGGCCGGTATGTCGCCCGGCGGATACGAGCGATGGCGCGTGGTCTGAGCTATCCCGATTTTCGGTTTCGGGACAAGGGCCAGATGGCCACCATCGGTCGACGTCGCGCGATTCTGCAATCAGGTCGGATCAAGTTCGGCGGATTCGCGCCGTGGATGTCCTGGCTGCTCGTCCATATCTACTATCTGACCGGATTTCGGAGTCGAACGTTCGTAGTGCTTCAGTGGGCCTGGTCGTATTTCAGCTACGGGCGTGGCGCCCGCCTGATCGTCGGAAAGGCGTGGCGGTTCTACGGTGACGACGATTCGATGAGACCGTGATGCGACGAGAGCTACTGGCCTCGACAACCACCCCAGACCGGAGGCGGATGACCCTGTCGGTGCACGGCCGGGACTATTACATCGAAGTCGACGGCCAGGGGTTGATGTCGAGCCGAGCGCCGGGGTCGGAACGGGCCCTGGCAGAGCTCGCCGCGCGCGAGCTGGCTGGCCACACCCATCCTCGGGTGCTGATCGGCGGATTGGGGCTCGGATTTACCTTGGGAGCAGCGCTCGACGTGCTGCCCGCCGGGGCATCGGTCGTGGTGGTGGAGTTCTTCGAGACGATCGTCGACTGGAACCGCAAGTTCGGGTTCGAGTCGGCCACCGATCGGCTCGCCGATCCGCGGGTGGTCGTGGAGGTCACCGACGTGGTCGACTACCTGCGCGACGCGAAGCGCCCGTTCGATGCCGTTCTCCTCGATGTGGACAACGGCCCAGATGCCTGGTGTCTGGACTC
Source organism: Vicinamibacterales bacterium (assembly GCA_029940535.1). Taxonomy (GTDB): domain Bacteria; phylum Acidobacteriota; class Vicinamibacteria; order Vicinamibacterales; family UBA8438; genus UBA8438. The sequence continues at coordinate 21,228 of JAPYUM010000064.1, read as the reverse complement.
GAACAAACGACTCTACGATGGCCCCGGGTTGACGCGCATCCGACGCGCGCTGAAGCCGGGTGGTCTGCTCGCCGTCTGGTCGGCGGAGGGCTCGTCGGTCTTCGAACAACGGCTCGCCGAGGCTGGTTTCACTGCGCGCAGCGAGTCAGCGCGGGCGCGCGGGCGCAAGGGCGAACACCACACGATTTTCCTGGGGCGAGCGTAAGCGGATGTCGCTAGCGGGCGACCCAAGGCGTGCCAATGATCAATGCCGGATCCGCACCCGTCTTGGGTACGAATTTCTGAGAGCGCCCGTACTGATTGTCTCCGCCATACAGATTGCCGTCGGAGTCGACCGTGAAGGTGTGCACTTCAAGGTAGCCGTTCGGGAGATCTCGTGGCACATTCCACGTGTACAGGTGATTGCCGTCGAAGTCCAACTTGACGAACCGGAGCGGGCCCAGGTCGGTAATCCAAATGGCGTCGTCGTTCACGATGATGTCGAGCGGCAGCCTGAACCCGGGAAACGCATCGACAAAATCGACCTTCGCCGGATCCACCGTCGTTCTGAACACATTGATGCGACCGCCCGACCGATCGAGCGCGAAGATCAGACCATCGGGCCCGATACCCAGCGCGTGAATGCCGTTGAATTGCCCCGGCCCGTCTCCGGCCCCACCGAACTCCGACAAGTACTTCGCGTCGCTATCCATGATGATGACGCGATGATTGTCCAGGCCGTCTGCGACGAGAATCCTGCCATCCGGCAGGAACGCCACATCCTGGGGCCGACCGAAATGGGTCTCGTCGTCGCCGGCGACGTCTTTCTCGCCCAACGTCATCAACAGTTCGCTGCCGTCGTTGGAGAACACGTAAATCTGATGAAAGGTCTCGTTGACCACCCACACCCGGCGCTCCGGGTCATAGGGACTGATGCGAACGCGGTGGGGCCCAGGCCCCTCTGACCCGGCACACAGGTAGTCCCACTGATCCCAGATGTCCGTCACGTTGCCATCACCATCAATGGTGTAGAGACAGTTCTGCCACGTGCGCAGATCCGTAGCCCGCAACGTGTTGATCCCGAGGGACCCCGCATAGCCGGAAAATTCAGAGGGAATGGGGATCGGGAGTCTGGTTTCACCACGCTGCGCGACGAAGATGCGATCGGGCGACTCGGCGAAGAGGCCGGAATTGCCGCCGTGCGCAAACCCCTGCTTGGCAAACGGTTTGTGCCACCCCTCGACGACATCATAGGGGCTCGGACCAGTCGGACCCGCGTCCTGCTCCTGAGATGCCACCGGGGCCAGACACAAGACAGCCAGCAGGCCGGTCAGCGCCGTCACGGCACAGATTCTTGAAATTCGCATGATGAAATGGGCTCCAGAGTGCGGGTCGACGTGACCCAGGCGCGTGTAGAGTATCACTCGCAACCGGTCCGCTCGACCCATCCGGGGCGGATCCTTGGGAGCCCATCACACGCGTGGCGTCTGTGTGGCAAGGCGCGACGAGGGAGCATGCAGGCGGCATGTGACCGAGGAAGCAACGCCGTCCACGCGGGCGCGACCTCTTCAGACGGGGCTCCGCCCCGTACCCCACGCGACCGCTACGCGGGCCATCCCGATGTTGCCTTCATGGCAGGCGTATTCGAACAGCCGTTTAATCTCCCCTGTTGGACGGATGGGTCCTCACCACGGTTGCACCTGACGGGCCTCACGCCCGGCGGGGCGAGGCGGTCGAATCTGTGGTACGGTGGACGCGCTGCCTCGGCCGACGACCGGAGTCCGGCTCGGGTGCCACACCTTGCAGGTCCTTGACCGCGCTCCGCGACGCGTGACCCTCACCACAAACCCCTCATGAACATTGGTCTCGGTTCTGACATGGCCTTCCACGTCGTGGGCGGTCTCGGCATCTTCCTGCTGGGCATGAAGTACATGCAGCAGGGGCTGCAGGTGGTGGCCGGCGACCGCATCCGCCGCCTGATCAACGCGGTGACCGCGAACCGCTTCCTGGCCGTGGGTATCGGGCTCTTCATCACCACGCTGGTGCAGTCGAGCTCGGTCACGTCGGTTATGGTCATCGGTCTCGTCAACAGCGAGCTGATGACCCTGACTGGCGCGATCGGGGTCATCATCGGGGCTAACATCGGCACCACCATCACCGGGTGGATCCTGGCGTTGAAGATCGGGCAATACGGGCTCCCCCTGCTGGGCCTGGCGGCCTTTGGCTGGTTGTTCATCAAGGGAGAAAAACTGCGCTACTCGGCCCTGGCGGTACTGGGCATCGGGATGGTGTTCTTTGGCCTGGAGCTTATGAAGGACGGGTTCGAGCCGGTCCGCGAGCTGCCGGAATTCGCCTCACTGTTCCAGCTGTTCGAGGCTACCGACTACCTCGGCGTGCTGAAATCGGCGCTGGTCGGCTGCGTGGTGACGCTCATCATTCAATCGTCGTCGGCCACGCTGGGCATCGCCATCGCGCTCGCCAACACCGGGGTCATCGATTTTCAGACCGCGGGCGCCCTCGTGCTGGGCACGAACGTCGGGACCACCATTACCGCGTATCTGGCGTCGCTTGGCGCGGATGTCAACGCCAAACGGACCGCCTACTTTCACATCGCGTTCAACGTCGCCGGCGTCGTCGTGATCACGGCGCTGTTCTTGCCGGTCTATCTTCCCTTCATTGATGCCGTCTTTATGGGTGGCGTGGACCCCAACACGCAGGTGGAGGGCGTTTTTCCCTACATGACGGCCGGGATCGCCTTGGTCCATACCGTGTTCAACATCGTGACGGGGCTCTTGTTCATTCCGTTCATCACCCCCATAGCCACGGCCTTGCGCCGACTGGTCAAGGCCGCGCCCGCGGCGGAGCGGGGGCGATTGACGCATCTGGACTTCGAGCTGGTGAGCTCGCCCCTGATCGCCATCGAGCAATCGGGGTTCGAAATTGCGCGCACGGACCGACACGTCAGAACGATGCTGGATGACCTGCGCACCATCGTGACCGAGGAGCAGACAGACCGCGTCCTGATCGACAAGACGTTCGAGCGGGAAAACATTATCGACGACGTGCAAAGCGAGGTGACACGGTTCCTGACCGACCTGCTGGCGGTGGACCTCAGTCATGACGTCGCCGAGGAGGCCAAGGCCCAGCTGCGGCTGGCCGACGAGTTCGAATCGGTGAGCGACTACGTGTCGAACGTCTTGAAGCTGTATCTGCGTCTGGCTGACGCGGGCGTGGCGCTGTCGCCGGACCAGCGAGAAGAGCTGCTGGACCTGCATGACGTCATCGCCGCCTACTACGACACCGTGCAGAAGGGCTTTGCCCTGGACACGTTCGAGCTGTATCTTTCGGGCATCCGTCGGGATAGTCGTGCCATCACGTCCAAGATCCGCGCGCTGCGGGACCGTCACTGGAACCGTCTGTCTCACGAAACGGTCGACCCGCTGATCAGCACGTCGTATATGGACATCGCGAACGCGTACCGACGGATGAAGGATCACCTCTTGAACATCGGAGAGGCGATTGTGGGCGGCAAAGATGTAGGCCGACAGACCATCGAGTTGGCAGAGGAGCTGGCCGGGTAGCGACGGCCCGCGCTACCGCCGGTTCCTGAGCCCGGTGCGAGGGGATTCCGCCGACGGCGGGTACCGGGTCGGCAGGTGATAGCCCCGACCGTTGAGCCGACGACGGTTTAGTCCCAACGGCCCAGATCATCCTCGTTGAGGCACTGTCAACTTGAGGAATCCAGCGCGCTTTTCGCCGCTCAAGGGCCACCGCCCACGCGCGATTAGCGGACACACGTCACCGCATCCCATTCCGTGAATGCCTGCGTTCGGAGCAGCTGGTAGTGCGTCGACCGCAGTAGATGACGGCCCACTCGGAAGAGATTCTGCACCACGCCATGCACTGACGCGAAGCGTTGCAGATGCGCCGCCGACTTGAAGCGGCGCATCTGGCGTTCACGTTGACGGGTGGGTTGATGCGAGACCTCCGCGCGATTGTTCTCGTACTGCCGGGTACAGTGGACCACAGACGGCATGATCGCGCGGTGCGCGGCTTTGTAGCTGCCGAGTTTGTCGGTGGTCAAGCGGCGAGGTTCGCGGCCCTGGCCCTTGAGCAGCTTACGGAAGAATCGTAGGGCCGCCCGCCGATTGCGTCGCGATTGCACAAGGATGTCGATTTCGTCCCCGTCCTCGTCGACCGCCCGCCACAGGTACTGTTGGCGACCCTGAATCTTGACGAACACTTCGTCCAGATACCAAGTGTCGCCCAGCTGGCCACGACGTCTCCGCAGCGTGCGGGCGTACTGCGGCCCGAAGGCCCGGCACCACCGTCGAATCGACTCGTAACTGACCGTGGTCCCGCGCTGCGCGAGCAGGTCTTCCGTGTCGCGGAAGCTGAGGCCGAAGCGGTGGTACAGCCAGACGGCGTAACTGATGACTTCGGGCGGGAATCGGTAGCCATGATAGGTGGGCAGCTGGCTGGTCATCGGACCACTCTGCCACCGAGCGCGTCAATGTGACAATGCCGCTGTAGGTTGGGAGCGTGCAGGCCTGCTACGGTTCCTGCAACAACGCCGCCGTGCAGCGTCTTCATGCAACAACGCCGCAATCGTGCACCAACGCCACGTAGCGAAGTCATCGATGTGGATCGCTGGCCTGATGCTCAGCGATCAGAAACGCCGTGGCGAGCGCAAATGCGATTACGGAGACGATCACGAACATCGTGATCAACGCCGACCAGCCCTGGTCCCGGATCAATGCTCCGGCCAGTGGAGCAAAGATCATCGTGGCGCCGTAACCGAACGCGTCGATCAGCCCGATCAAGACTCCCGATCGTGTGCGTCCGAATCGAATCGAGAACACACTCATCGGGATGTAGTAGGCGGGCGAGATCGCGAGCCCGAAGAGGAAGGTCGCAGCCACGGCAACGCCCAATGCGGCTGATGCGCTCATCTCCAGTTCGGGCAAGAAGCGAATCAACACAATCGACGCCAGCCCGAGCGCTAGTAGACCTCCCAATCCGCGGATCCGACCGGGTGGGGTCAGTCTGTCGTAAAGTACCCCCCCGGCCAGAACCGAGATGAAGGAGCCGGCCGGAAAGGCCGCCGAAGCCATACCCGCGGCTCCGGATTCGATGCCGAAGTTCTGCACGAAATACAGAGGCAAGAAACTGATGAACTCCATCTGTACCGTCATCGCCATCATGGCCAGGCAGATCAGCCGGACGCGACGACTCTTCGCGAAGTGATTCAGCGCCGCCCTCAATGTCTCCTCCCACGTTAGAAGCCCCAATCGCGTCTCATTTGCCTGTTGAGGTTCTTGCTTGGGCGAAGCCAGTCCTCGCTCGGTGGGGCTGTCCTTCAGAAAGACGAAGTTGAGCGCCACGATCACGGCGCTGACCAACCCGGATAGGTAGAAGAGCCAGCGCCAGGGCAGAACCAGCAACAGCGCACCCAGCAAGAAACTCGAGACTACGCTGCTGGCCCGGGAACTGGTCGAAATCACGCCCCACACCCGCCCGTGTCGGCCCGGGTCGAACCAGGCACCGATAAGCTTCGCCATCGCAGGCCAGGCGCCTGCCTTCGTCAACTGGGCCAGGAAGTTCATCAGTATGAACAGAGAATGCGCCGACGAGGCCCCGAAGACGACCGTCGCAACTCCCATCAGGGACATTGCAATCAGAAAGAGTCGTCGCCCACCCAGTGCATCCGCGATTGCGCCGTTGAGCAACTTTCCGGCAAGAGCGCCGGCCGCCCCCCAACCGATCAGGGCACCGAATCCGGCTTCATCCAAGCCCAGGGCGGGGTCGGCAATCATCTCCGGAGATGCGATCGAAACCGTCGTCTGGCACAGGACCAGTCCCGCGTAGCCGCCGTACATGCATAAGACGGTCGTCAGCTGCAACCGCAGCCGATTGGGGGCAGGCTCTGTCATGAGGTTGCGACCGTAGCACGACCGTATGGTCGTGATTTCCCGTGCGTTGTCGTCCAGCAGCGGACAAAGCGCGGAACCGGGCCCGCCGCGGGCCCCCCACCGGGTGGACTCCCCCCATGTGGGGCCGATTTTTGCCCGGTCTCTTGGCGGCATTGTCAACTTGCCGACGAGGGCACGTTTCTCTCCGTTAGCGCTCAGCTCCCGCGGTCGGTCAACAGGCGCACGTCACCTCACCCCAGAGGCTCAAGGAACGCGTTCTCAGCAGACGGTAGTGAACAGCGCGGAGTAGATGTCGGCCGACTCGGAAGAGGTTCTGTGCGACGCCGTGCACCGATGCGAACCGTTGCAGATGGGCGGCCGACTTGAACCGGCGCATCTGGCGCTCCCGCTGACGGGTCGGTTGATGCGAGACCTCGGCGCGGTTGTTCGCATACTGGGCGGTGACGTGCCGCACGGAGGGCATCACGGTTCGGTGGGCGGCAGGGTAGCTCGCCAGCTTGTCGGTGACGAGTTCGCGTGGCACGGAGCCTTGGCGCTTCAACAACTTGCGGAAGAATCGCACCGCTGCCCGTCGATTGCGCCGCGACTGCACCAGGATGTCGATCACGTCACCGTCCTCGTCGACCGCCCGCCACAGGAGCTGCTGCCGACCTTGAATCCGCACACACACTTCATCGAGATACCACATGTCGCCCTGGCGGCCGCGCCGGGGCCGCAGCCGGCGAGCGTAGTCGAGTCCGAAGGTGAGGCACCACTGCCGAATCGTTTCGTACGTGACCGTGATCCCGCGCTCCGCGAGAAGGTCTTCGACGTCCCGAAAGCTGAGGCCGAACCGGTGGTACAACCACACGGCGTGGGCGATGACCTCCGGTGGAAAGCGGTATCCGCGGTAGCGGGACGGCTGCTGGCTCATCCGCTCAGTCTGCCACGCGGCGCCAACCTGACAGCGCCCCCCGCGGAGCGGCCGCGGGGGGTTCGGGGCGCAGCCCCGTCTAAGTACTAGAGGAGTGACAGCAAGGTCCGCCGCAGGGTCTCGGTGACGAGCGGTATCTTGTACCGGTTGCGCGACAGTGGACGGGCGCTCTCGACCGCGGCACGGCTGGCCGCCGCCGCCAGCTCAGGGGTGAGACGCTGTCCGATCAGGAGCTGTTCGACTCGGGTGACCCGCCAAGGTATCGGCGCAACGCCGCCCAGAGCGATGCCCGCACGCCGGCAGACGCCGTCCTCGACAACCAGGGCCACCGCGGCACTGACGACCGCGTGTGTCCACGCCTCGCGGTCGGTCACCTTGGTGTAGGCGCTCCGGGTGCCGGGCTGCGGTGGAAGCGCGAGTTGGGTCACGATGTCGCCCCTGGCCAGCACATTTTCACGCGAGACGTCGTCGCTCGGGAGCACGAAGAACTCTCGGATCGGAAGCCAGCGGTCGCCGCCATCGCCCACCACGTGCACCTGCGCGTCCAAGGCCACGAGCGCCACCGCGGTGTCCGACGGATGCACGATGTAGCTGGGGCCACCGCCCAGGATGGCGTTGAACTGGTTCTCACCGGTCCGCGAGAAACACCGCGAGCCCCCGTGCTTGTAGCACGGGAAGCCCTGACGAAAGTACCAGCACCATGGGCGCTGGGTGATATTGCCAGCCAGTGTCCCGGCATTGCGGATCTGCGGCGTGCCCACCGAGCCAGCCGCCTCGGCGAGGGCCGTGTAGCGCTCGCGAATCACGGGGTGCCGACTCAGCCCCGTGAGGGTGATCATGCCGCCGATCTGCACCCCGTCATCCGGTTGCGGGGCGATGGTGTCGAGCCCGGGGAGCTGCGTCAGACGGACCAGGTGGTCCGGGGCGGTCAGGTCGTCCTTGATCATCCCGAGCAAGTCGCTACCGCCACCGACCGGGGTGGCTCCCGGCTCGTTCAACGCCACGGTCGCCGTGGCCAACGAGTCCGGGCTCACGTGCGTGAATCGCTTCACGCCAGTGCCTCCAGAATGCGGTCCCGCGAGATCGGGAGCTCGGTGAACCGCCGACCGGTCGCGTTGAAGATCGCGTTGCCGATCGCGGCCACGACCGGAATCATCGGCGGTTCGCCGACCGGTTTGGCGCCGTAGGGGCCGTAGGCGTCCTCCGGTTCAATGAAGTGGACCTCGATCTCGGGCGTGTCCAGGTGTGTCATCACCCGGGCGCCGTAGTAACCCGGGTTCACCGGGATGCCGGTGGCCCGGTCGTAGAGCAGCTCCTCATGGAGCGCCATGCCTATGCCCATGGTGACCCCGCCCTTCACCTGACTGGCGGCCGTCATCGGGTTGAGGATACGGCCGCTGTCGTGGACGGCCACATAGCGGGCCACGCGGACATGTCCCGTGCCCATGTCCAGCTCCACCTCGGCGTAGTGCGCGGCGCAGGCATAGCGTGCCATCCCCTCGATCCGCGGATTCGTCGTTGCCTCGGCCTCCAGCACCGCGTCTCCCTGGGGCGGTCCCCGCTCGGCTAGTTGCCGCGTGAGGTCGGCGGCCGCCGCGAGCAGGGCATCGCCCGTCTGCACGGTGGTGCGGCTTCCCGATTCGCCAACCGAATAGGGACAGCGCTCGGTGTCGCCCCAGACGACGGTGACCTGGTCGAGGCGCATCTGCATCGCCTCGGCGGCCAGCAGGGCCATGGTGGTCTTGGCCGCGGTGCCGATGTCGGTGACTCCGACGTGGACCCAGAGACGGCCGTCTCCGTCGAGTCGAAGTCGGGCGCTGCTGCGTCCGGTTCGAGCGCTGAAGGCGCCGGTCGCCATGCCGATGCCGCGCCGCACTGGTCCCGTCCTTGTGCCGGCCCGGCGCCACCGTGACGTCCAGTCGATGATCTCCGCGCCACGCTCGATACACTCCGGGAGCGCCCAACTCGTGTAGGGAGTTTCGTCCATGTACAGGCGGCTGGCGTTCAGCCGGTGAAAGGCCACCGGATCGACCTCGAGCGCGTGGGCCATCTCGTCCATCATCGACTCGATGCCCCAGACCCCTTGGGGATAGGCCGGTCCGCGGAAATTGGCGCTCACCGTCATGTTCGTATACGTCGGATGCACGACCCGGCGGACGTTGGGACAACGGAACAGCTCGATCCCGGCGATGCCACCACTGCTCTTCCGGTGGGGGCCGAGCCCGCTGTAGCCCCGCAGGTCAATCGCCTGGAGTAGGCCGTCTCGGGTGGCGCCCACGCGGTAGTACTGCCGGGTGGGCCAGCGGCCGTGCACACCGAGGAAATCTTCTTTCCGGGTGTACTCCAGCTTGACCGCGGTGTCGGTGTTGCGAGCCAGCACCGCAGCGATCAGGTCCGAATCCTGGCACTGGTTCTTGTTTCCGAACCCGCCACCCATGTACTCGCAGACCACCCGGACACTCTCCAGCGGCAGAGAGAGATCGCGGGCCAGGTCGCGCCGCGTGTTCGCAATGCCCTGGGTGGGCGCCCATACCGTCAGCTGGTCGCCGTCCCATCGAGCCACGCTGACCCGTGGCTCCAACTGGGCGTTGTTGATGTGCTTCGACGTGAAGTCGTTTTCCAGCACCACATCCGACGCCGCAAAACCGGCCTCGAGGTCGCCCCGCTCGTACACCTCTGGCTCGTGCAGGCCCCGGCCGTTGGCGGACAGGTTGCCGCCGGGCTGGATCTCGACGGCGTCTGGCTGGAGCGCCGCTTCCGGGTCGAGCACGAACTCCAGAAGCTCGTAGTCGACCACAATCGCCTTGAGCGCCTCTTCGGCGGTGTGACGGTCGACGGCTGCCACCGCGGCCACCGCGTCGCCCACGAACCGCACCGGGTTGTTGAACAGAAACCGGTCGTTTCGCGAGTCGCCGCTGGTCCAGATGACATCGCACGTGTCACGACTGATGACGGCGCGCACGCCGGGTAGGCGTTCGGCGCTCCGCGTATCCAGACGACGGATCCGGGCGTGGGGATGCGGGCTGCGCAGCACCCGGGCGAACAGCATGTCGGGGAGCTGCACGTCACCGGTGTAGCGGGCTTGACCGCTCACTCGTTCGACCGCATCGACGCGCGGCGTGGGGGTGCCGATTGAGGTCAGCGCCCGCGGCGAGGACACGTCCGGAGAGGTGCTATCCAGTACGGCCTCGACATACCGGTTGTAGTTCGAGCAGCGGCAGATGTTGCCGACCATCCCTTCTCGGACCTGGTCTCTGGTCGGGTGTGGGGTGTCGTCGAGCAGGGCGCTGGCCGACATCAACTGGCCGGAGGTGCAGAATCCGCACTGCGGGCCGTCGTGCTCGACGAACCGTTGCTGCAGGGGACTCATCTGGTCAGCATGGCCACCATCGGCCAACCCTTCCACCGTCTCGACGTCTTGCCCGTCCGCCCAGATCGCCAGTTGGCTGCACGCATAGACCGTGGTGCCGTCAACCCGGACGGTGCAGGCGCCGCACTCGCCTCGGTCACAGCCAATCTTCGTGCCGGTCAGGCCCAGCTGGTCGCGCAAGACCTCCGCGAGGGTCCAGCGGGTTTCGACGTCGAGTACGTGCGTGTCGCCGTTGACGCGGAGGCGGATCGATGTCCGCGCCACCGGGTCAGCCGGCTGGAGGTTGCCGCGTCCCGCGGCGCCCCTGAGCTCCAGGTCGGGCAGAGACGTGGCGGCGGCGATGGCCCCGGTGCGTTCGATGAACGAGCGGCGGGAGATGCGGCCCATGGGCTACTTGCTAAAGAGATCGAGCGGCACCGACCGACCCATCTCGTAATAGCCGCGCGGGCTCGGATGGATGTCATCGCAGTTGAAGGCGGCAAGAATCAAATTGGGATCGGACGGGTC
>JAPYUM010000064.1:0-10426 GCA_029940535.1 Vicinamibacterales bacterium | reverse complement strand
GATGGATGTCATCGCAGTTGAAGGCGGCAAGAATCAAATTGGGATCGGACGGGTCCCGCACCACTTGATCGAAGTCGATCACGCCGTCAAAGCTCGCCTCCGTCCGGATCCATTCATTGACCTCGTTGCGCGTTCGGGTCTTCGCCGGAGTCCACCCCGAGTTGTTTGCGGTCGGGGCCCGGTTGTGGCGCGGGATGATGGTCACCCCATGGATCTTGAGCCCGCGCGCGTGCACGCGCTCGATGATTGTCTGGGTTCCGGCGATCACCTGTTGGGCGGTCGCCTCACGCCGGATGTCATTGGTCCCCATGAAGAGGATGACGTCGGTGACACCGGCATGCGAGAGGACGTCCCGCTCCAGTCGCTCCAGTCCCGGGGTGCTGGTGGGGGCGGGCTGGAGGCCCTCGCGGATCACCGTGTTCCCGCCGATGCCCTCGTTGACGACGGCCCGCCGCGCCGCGGGGTCCTCGCTTGCGTCGAGCCGTACCGCCATCCAGTCCTCCCAGCGGTCGTGGGCATCGACGGTCGAGCACGAGCCGTCGGTGATCGAGTCGCCGAACGCGACAATGGTGCCACCGGCCGACGTCGTCAGCACGTCAATCGATTTGAGCCACCACATCGAGGTCATCGTGTCGGTGAACCCGACCGGGGTCTCGTCGGCGGTCAGGTCGCCGGCGCCATTCGCGCTGGCATACGACGTCACCAATGCCCCGCGGTGAAGACTGGGTATGACGTCCGTGTCCGGGAGGTGCAGGCTCACCGTGAGGTCTTGTCTTGCGAGTACGGCGAGCTGAACGGAGTCGCTGTGGACACTGCCACCCGGCGGAATCGTCACACTGCGGTCTCCACCGAATCGCAGCGGATGGAGGGTGCCGGGAACCAGTGCCGCCCCTCGCATGCGGTGTCCGATCGACGCGGACCCGATGCGTAGCGGTTCGACGCCGTACCCGTTGTCGAGACGGATCCGCACCGAGTCGCCCCCGGCGGTGACCCGGGCGATCAGGCGCACCGTCGTGTTCGTCACTCCACCCTGGTCCGCACCCAGCCCCAGGCCTTGTTGCGAGGTGGCCCACGCGGTGATCCAACGGGGTGACGGTGTCTGGCGCTCGACCGCGGCGAGGCTGACCGCCAGCAGCAGAGCGAGGGCGGTGGAGGCAAAGAGCCTGATCGCGTGACGCATGTGAGTCAGCCCAGTCTTGGGTGTTCGGGTTTCAGTTTGCACACGGTACCTCATTCCAGACGCGGGACGAGTGGATTCTGGGTGATGGCCATCCGTCTCGGCGATACACCGACTACTGCATCGCTTCGCGGGGCTCGACGGCGTCGGCGCGCCAGGCGGGAAGCGCACAGGCGATGATGACGAGAAGGGCCATCGCCAGGCCCGCCAGGCCGACCGAGACGAGGCTTGGCCGCGGCGGGCCGGCCACGAGCCGATTGAGAATCGGGAGGGTGACGGCCGCTGCACCGATACCGATCCCAAGTCCGACGCCGGCCAGGCGCAGGCCCGACCCCACGACGGAGCCAACTACTCGGGCGGCGGACGCACCCAGCGCCGCGGGGGTCCTCGTCTTGACCACCATCGTCGTGTAGCTCGCCGCGCCTTGCGTGAGCGGGCGGTAGAACACCGGTGTCTCTTCCCGGTCGAGCCCGAAGTTCCGGACGTCGGAGACGACGCCCACGATACGAAACTCTCTGGCGCCGATGAGCAGGCGTTGTCCCACTGGATCCATCTCCGGCCAATCGCGGCGGGCCATCGCCTGGTTGATCACGAGCACCGGCGCCGCGTCGGCCGTGTCGGTGTCTCTGACGTTCCGGCCTCGCAGGACCTCGATGCCCATCGTGGCAAGATAGTCCGGTGTCGCCCCGCGGAACCAGCCGACCGGCGTGGCGTCCGACGAGATGGGGCTGCCGATCGGTCGGTAGGGTGCGGACCCCTCGATCCCATCGAGCGGCACCGAGCTTGTGGCGCACACCGACTCGACCCCGGGCAGTCCACGAATGCGGTCGGTCAGCCGCGCGACGAACGCAAGGTTGTCGCCTCGCTCCCGGTAGTCCGGGCCGGTCAGCAGCAGCTGTGCGGCGAGCACGTCGTCAGACCGAAAGCCCCGCTCGATGTGGAGCAGTGAGCCAACGCCCGCATCGAGCAGCGCCGCGCCGACCACCAGGACGAACGCGCCGGCCACCTGGGCCACAGCCAGCCCGCGCAGCACCCCGCCGCCATGCGGCGAAGAGGTCCCTCGGCGTCCCAGAAGGGCAGCGGCCCGCCTGGGCATGCGGACCGCGGGAATGAACCCGGTGACCAGCCCGGCGACGACTGACAACGCCATCGCGAACGCGACCACACGCCAGTCGACGGTCATCGCCGCCTGGCGAGGCAGGTCGACGACTCGCGAGAGCCGTTGGATCAGGAGCGGGGTGCCGATGGCGGCGACGACGAGGCCCACCATGCCGCCGAGGACCCCGAGCACGACGCCTTCCGTCAGCAGTTGGGAGATGAGCCGGCCCACGACACTGACCCGGTAGCACTGACTCATTTCGACGCACCGCGCCGGATCCCGTTGAAAGGGAGTCAGGATGTCCGAACTCTCAGTCACCGGCGGCATGTGCACGAACCGGAATGTCTTGGGCAGCACGCCCACCACCGTATGCCCGGTGTCGTTGACCATGACGGTCTCGCCGACCACCGACCGATCGGCTCCGAATCTCGATACCCACAATGCGTGGCTGAGCATCGCCACCCGCGGTCCGTTCGCCCTGGTCTCGGTCGGGAGGAACCGCCGGCCGAGTGCGGGCGAGGTGCCGAGGAGATCCAGCACATTGTGGGAAAGTTCGCCCCCCTGGAGTTGGCCAACCTCATCGAGCCACCGCAGGCCGGTGGCCTGTCGACACTCGTCTCGCACTCGCTCGACGCTGCCGAAGTGCACCCTCGCGCGACGATACGCGGCTGGCCGAGACAAGCCTTTCCGCATGAGGTCGTCGGCGTAGACGTCCAGGTGGAAATGCAGTTCTTCGCTGAGGGTGTCCTCGAGCCGCTGTCGGCCGGTCAGGTTGGTGATCAACGACCACAGGCGAGCGAACATGTCAGACCTCGTCAGGCGTCGCCGCGAGGGCCGCGGCAATTCCTGACACCAGTCGATTCCAGCCGTCCGTCTCCTGTCTCAGACGCGTGCGGCCCGTCCGTGTCAGCGTGTAGTACTTCGCGCGCCGCTTGTTCTCACTCTGACCCCATTCGGAGGTGATGAGTCCCTGGTGTTCGAGTCGATACAGCGCCGGATAGAGAGACCCTTGCGGTACTTCGAGCCGCTTCCGCGAGATCTGATGAATACGTAGCAGGACCCCATAGCCGTGGAGTCGCTTGAGGGACACCGCCTTGAGGATGAGGAGATCGAGGGTGCCCGGGAGCAACTCTGTCGTTTTGCTGTCCACGTCTTGTTTTCCTAGTGAGACTAGGAAGGTGCCGACGCTCTCCTAGTTTGTCAAGGGGAGTCTGGGCAACGCCGTTCAGTTGCCGATCGACGGGTGGCTGGGGCCGGCTATCCGCACACGATGAATTGACCGAACGAGATCGGGCAGGCGAGAATCAGCCACTAGGATGACGACACCGCGGCCGGGTGTGGTCCCCGGCTCGTTAACCGGCATCGTCGTTACGAGGAAATGGATATGTCGACCTCAGTCGCGCGTTGGGCGTGTTTCGTTGGGCTGCTGTGCGTTCCCACCCAGACCGCCACGGCGCAGTCACCGACCTTCGACATCTACTGGGTGGACGTCGAAGGGGGCGCGGCCACCTTGCTTGTCTCTCCGACCGGAGAATCTTTGCTCGTCGACACCGGATGGGGGACAGACGACGACCGCGACGCGAAGCGGATTGTCGCGGCGGCCACCCAGGCTGGGCTGACGAAGATCGACTATCTGGTCATCACTCACTACCACGCGGATCATGTGGGCGGGCTCCAAGCCCTGGCGGACATGTTTCCCATCGAGAACTGTCTCGACCACGGCACCAACACCGAAGAGAGCAACCAACGATGGGTCGACGCGTATCTCGGGGTGTGCGGCGAGAAGCGGGCCGTGGTGGAAGCGGGTGACACGGTCCCGTTCGGACCAGTCGACATCGACATCATTGCGTCCAACAATCGATTGATTGCCGCACCTGTCAATGGTGGCGAGCCAAATCCGCTGTGCGCGACGGCCGAGCGCAAGACCCAGGCTAGCCCAGAGAATCAGCGGAGTGTCGGCGCGCTTTTTACCTATGGCCGGTTCACATTCCTCGATCTCGGGGATCTCAACTGGGCGAAAGAAATCGAGTTGTCGTGCCCCGTCAACAAGGTGGGCGAAGTGACCGTCTACCAGACGAGTCGCCACGGTGCCTTCGACGACGCGGGCGCGCCGACACACCTCTATGCCCTGAAGCCCCAGGTGGTTGTCGTGAACAACGGTCCGCGGAAGGGGCTGGGCGGCACGTCGCCAGGTTTCACGGAGGTGTCGACGGCTCACTACGAACGGATCGCCCGGAGTCCTGGTATCGACGGGATTTGGCAGACTCACCGGTCGCTGCTGGACCCCGACCCGGCCCACAACACGGCCGAGGACATGATCGCGAACCTGGACGAGACCACGGGGGGCCGCGGTCACTGGATTCGCGCGTCCGCCAGCCAGGACGGGACATTCACCATGACCAACAGCCGCAACGGATTCACGCGCACCTATGCGGCGCGTTGATCCCACTGAGCGCCCGGTATCGTCTCTCTCGCGGCAGCCCTGATGGACGGGCGGAGGTGGGGTTGCGGGCTTCGTCGTACCGAATCAGCGAATACTCGCGTAGTATGTAGCGTAGCGGGAAAACCGCTCGAGGAGCGGGAGACCGCCACTTAACAGGAGAAGAAGGACATGGCAACGATGACGGGAAAGATCATTCGTTTGATGAGCGGCAAGGGCTTTGGCTTCGTATCAGGGGACGGAGACACTGAGTATTTTTTCCATCAGTCCGCATGCAACGGCGTCCAGTTCGACGACCTCCAGGAGGGTCAAGAGGTGAGCTTCGAAGCAGGCCAAGGACCGAAGGGCCCCCGCGCAGAGAACGTCACGCCAGTCTAACGACCAGCCCACATCTACAACAGGTGTTGCCTGCTGGCGTTCCGAAGTCGGCGGGCCAGCGGAGCTGTGCGTCGAGATCAGCCCTGGCGCCAACCATCAACCCCGCGGGGGGCGACGTCCGCCCCCGGCACTCGCCGTCGGGCATCCTTGAATTTTGCCACGCTTGCGCCCCTGTTGGCTGGGCGCGAGAGGGATCCCGGGTTGGTGCGGCGTGAGCTCTGTCAGGGACGTCCGTGAGATCATGATGACCATGAGTGAGCACGCCGTTCTGATCACCGCCATCGACCAGCCCGGTATGTTGTCGAGGCTGACGAAAGTGCTGGCCGACCACGATGCCAACATCACCCATGTGGACATCAACATCGGGGGGCCGTCGTCGGTGATCTATTTCGAGATTGCGGTGACGGAAGGCCGGATGCCGGCGGTGCTTGCGGGTCTGGAGGCGATCCGCGGCGTCGAGGAGGTGCGCGAGGCTCCGTCCGCGGAACGCATTTACGGGAAGCGCGTCATTGTGATGGGTGGCGGTGCTCAGGTAGGCCAGGTGGCGGTCGGGGCGATCACGGAGGCCGACCGTCACAACATTCGCGGCGAGCGTATCTCGGTCGATACGATTCCACTCGTGGGCGAACAGGAGCTGGCCACGGCGGTCCGGGCGGTCGTGCGACTGCCGCGCGTGAAGATTCTCGTGCTGGCGGGCGCGTTGATGGGCGGCGCCATCGCGGCCGCGGTGGAGGAGGTCCGCGCCAATGGTCTGCGCGTGATCTCACTGAATATGGCCGGCAGCGTGCCCGATGTCGCCGACTTGGTCGTTGGCGACCCGGTGCAGGCCGGCGTCATGGCGGTCATGGCGGTGGCGGACACGGCCCAGTTTGACCTGTTGCGCCAGGCCAAGAAGCGGTATTGAGCACGGGTTCTTACGGGGTTTCCGTGAAGATGTCGAGCGGCAGGAGCGCGGTGACGCCGACGTTCGGCGCGTCGACAAGCTGACCGATCCGAAGATCGACCGCGACGCTGGCCACAACGTAGGCTTGTTCGGGGGTCAATCCGTAGGTGTCGGTGATGTAGTCGATCATCTCGAGCAGCGCGTTGCGCGCCGCCAGTGAGATGTCCTTCGACAGGTTCCGTAGGCCGGCGATCCGCTCCGTGGCTCCGAGATACCGCATGTCGGGGGGAATCTCGCCGACCGCCTTCAACGGGAAGCCGGTGGTGGCGTAGAACCGTCGGGACGGAATGTCGAGCACGCGGACCGGTCCTTCGAAGTGTGGTCCTCGGCTCAGGGACGGACCGTCCTTAATGATCTGGGTGATGACCGTGAAGTCCGCATCCATCTCGATGGCGGTGCCCGACACTTCGCCGTCACCCTGCGCGAAATGCGGGTCTCCGATGGCGAGGCCGCATCCCTCCACGTAGCAGGGCAGATAGAGTGTGACCCCGACCTGCAAGTAGCGAATGTCGAGGTTGCCGCCGTGTTCCCGCGGCGGCAGGGTGCGGAGACACTCGCTCGCAAACGACCCGTTCGGACCACAGACTGCGGCTGGCGATGCGTGCAGCGCATGGGGCGGAAACCCTGCGCCACCGAGGGCGACGAGCTCCGCCTCGCGGGACAGCATCTCGTCGAGCTGCTCGCGTCCCGGCAGCACGGTGACAATGCCGGGAAAGCTGGCGTTCGGAACGCGCACGCCGGGTATGTCGTCACTCACCGCCTCGGTGCGGTTCAACCGCCACAGCGCGCGGAACCCACCCGAGACATGATCCGACACGAACCCGATCGGACTGACCGACGTGTAGCCGAACCGTCCCGGCGCGATATCGAGTAGCGTCACGGCCAGGACGTCACCCGGCTCCGCCCCCACAATGTGCACCGGACCCGTCAGGGGGTGCACGGTTCCGATCTGTGCGTCGCCGGTTCTCGGGTCGGCGTAGGTGCTCGCCGGGTCGAGCTGGAAATCGCTTGCGTTGCGTGCCTTGAAGACGATGGTCTGGCCGGGCCGGGCCCGCGCGGCCATCGGGATCGCCGGGTGCAGACGGTTGAGACAGTCCGGGTCCTCGCCACAATGTCGACCTGCGCCGCCAAGCACGACGATGTCGTTCTGAGCCCAGGTCGACGGGGCCGTGAGCACGGCGGCCACTGCGACCACCGTCACGCGTTGTGCGAAGGAGAGAGACATTTTGGTCAGTGTCTTAAGGAGCGGGCACCAGCTTGCGCACCCATCCGTCTCCCTTGGTCAACAGATAGAGCTCGCCGGTCGAGTCGGTTCCCAGGCGCAGGTCCACTCGGTCGCCGGGGCCGTACGTGTTGGGAAACCCGGCCACGTCGACCAACGCCTGTTCTCGACCCCCGAGCGCCAATCGGATCTCAGTGATCTCGACCGGCTCATCGGCGTCGAGCGCATCGGTGTCGATGACGAAGAGGCGTCCCCGCGGGAACTCCGCGAACACATACTTGCCCTGCAGTGCCGGAATCGCCCGCCCTCGATAGACGAATCCGCCACCGATGGCGTTGCCCTCGTCGTGGTCGTACTGCGCGACGGGATAGGTGAACTCGCTGTCGTCGGTGGCGGGTCGGGGGTACAGGGGCCCTGGCCCCCGTCCCACCGCGTACCCGCTCGCGAACGTGCCCTCGCGAAGCCGCCAGCCGTAGTTGGCGCCCGGTCGACCCAGATTGACCTCTTCGACCTGGTTCTGGCCGATGTCACCGATGAACATTCGGCCGTCCGTGTCCCACGAAAAGTGCTGGGGATGACGGAGGCCGTAGGCCCAGATTTCGGGGGCCACGCCGGCGGTGTCGACAAACGGGTTGTCTGATGGGATCCCGTAGCGCCGGTTCGAGTCGCCGGCCAACGGGTCGATGCGGATGATAGCGCCGTGCGGAACCGCGAGCGTCTGCCCGTGGTCGCGGGGGTCGTGGGCCGCCCCGGCATCGCCGAGGCAGGCGTAGAGCGTGCCGTAGTCCGGCGACCCGGCCTCGGCGTGGGGATTGAACGCGATTGTCCCGATGTTGTGATTCTGAGCAAACTGGCCAATCCGAAAGACCTCGCGAGAGGAGCCACTGAACACATTGGCGCTCGGGTCCCTCGCCGTCCACTCGCGAATCACGCTTTCGTGGCTTTCCGCATCGTCTTCCAGATAGTCAGCCACGCCGCTCCCCGAGCCGGTGCTATACGCGGTGTAGAACTTGCCGAACCCCGGGGTGTCGTCCTGGCCGAACTGGGGGTGAAATGCGACGCTGACGAGGCCTGTCTCGTTGGGAAACATGGAGTCGTCGAACCCAACATCCTGTTCGCGCATGTCGAGGAAGACCTCCGGATCGGTACCGCGCTCGTCGGTGACGTACAGCGGTCCTCGGAGGTCGTTGATCACCAGCCGTCCAGAACCGTCGCCCACCGGGACCAGGAACTGGATCCGCGCATACGCGGCATTGGTCTGACCCCCGTCGCTCGAGTCGGCTGTCCGGGGCACGCGGACAAACTCTTCGGCCGCGAGCACCAGGCCACTCGGCTGAATCTTCGCGGGGATCGGGTCCGACAGTGCCTGCGGCTGGCCGCCGGCCGCGTTCGTCGGGCAGAGTACGGCCACCAGGGCGGCGAGGCTGAGAGTTGCGGTAAGACGCATCCGAGAAGTATGAGCCGAACGACCGGTGTGAATCCACCTGGCCGGGGTCCGGGTATCACTCCGTAGTCGCTTCGTAGACCGCCACCGTCTCCAACGTGACACGCGCGTCCTCGGTGGGGTTGAGCAGCCGCACCTCCACCTCGTGCGGCCCGTCGTCCAGGGCGTACTTCCAGAACAGGTAGAAGCGACGGATGGTGAATTTGGTCGGCCACTCCGCGGTTTCCACCAGTTCGCCATCGATATGGAGCTCGGCGAGGAAAATCTGGTCGTCGCCATCGCTCGATGCGTTGCCCATCAGGGCAAAGCCGATACCGTCGAACTCGAACTGATAGGTGTCGGACAGCACCAGGGGCTCGACCTCACCGTCGTCGGCTCGCGTCGCCAGGGGGCGGCGCTCCTTGGCTACGTGGTTCTCGAACGCCGCTTCGAAGGGCACCGTGACCGGGTCCTGCACACGGATCGTGACGCCGTCGTCGTCGACCTGCCCGCCGCCCCGCCGGATCATCTCAAGCGCATGCTGGTAGGACAACTCGTAGGCGTCGTCGAGTGAGATGGTCGTGTAGGCGAAGTCCAGCCCCTCCACATCCGCCAGGCCCTGCTTCCAGAATTCTGGTATCTGGTCATATCCGTAGATGGTTCCGAGAATGCCCGCCGCGGACGCGGGGTTACAGTCGGCGTCGTCGCCGGCGCGGGTGGCGATCTCCAGAGTGCGGGCAAAGTCGCCGTCGCCATACAGCAGGCCCAGGACGACCCAGGCCGCGTTGATCTTCGCGTCGATGTTGAACGGCGCCATCAGGCCGCGAGGACCGAGGTCTGTCTGAGCCCACTTGCGGTTGATGCCGTCCCAGGCGTGGGTCCAGTCGTCGGGATTTTCGTCGTGCAGGGCGATGACGTCCTGGATGATTTGGTGAAAGTCGCTCTGGGTTGGAATCACTTCGATCGCTCGATCGACAATCTCCTCGATGTCGCTCTCGACGAATGCTAGCGAATACATCGAGGCGATGAACACGCCCCCATACCAACCGTCGCCATAGTTCATGATGTGCCCGACGCGGTCGCTGACCTCCACCGCGCTGTTGACCATGCCGGGCGTCATCAAACCGGCGAAATCCGCCTCGATCTGAAAATCAATGTCATCGGCGGCCGGATTGTTCAGCCAGTGGCCGGACGCGGGGGGGCGCAACCCGTCCAGGACGTTGTAGCGAGCCACCTGGTTGGCGAACCACAGACTGTAGTCCGCGTTCGCGAAGGCGTCGGCGAACGACTGGGCCGGCGCGTCCATCCCCTCGTCTTCCAAGACCTGCACGAAGGTCAGGTCCATATAGATGTCGTCGTAGACTCCCGGCCTGTCGGTAAACGTCTCGAGCAAGTACCCGTCGTACCACGGGAGCTCGTGATCATCGGGGACCCGTTCGCTGTTGAATCGGAACTCGACCGGATAGCCGTAGGTGACGCCGATGGTCTGGGCCGCCCAGGCGCCCCGGATCTTGTCGCGCAGCACGTCGGTGGACAGCGTCACCGTCTCCGCGTCTTCGGATGGAGGGGAGGACGGCGACGAACAGGCGCTGGCGGTGCCGATGGCGACGACCAGCGAGAGCAGTGACGGTAACGTTCGATGCGATGTGTGACGGTGTACTGACACAGGGTTTGTCCTTCCGATTCACTCTAGCAGTCCGTGGTGAAAGTCCCGCTGCATTCGACGGCCGCTGAATCCCGCCGA
>JAPYUM010000202.1 GCA_029940535.1 Vicinamibacterales bacterium | reverse complement strand
GCTGGCAGGATCGATGACATAGCCGTCGCGGAACCGTCTACCCACGTCGAACAGCGAACATAGGACGCATTAGAGCGCCCCGTGGCTCGGGTCCCCCCTGCGCCGGGTGTCATGACGATCACACTCGGACCCAGCTGAACACCATCGGTCGATTTTCCGGGGGCACAGCTGCTCCCCCCGCAGGTTCACGTCGTCCTGGACTGGACCAGCCAGCTGGCGAGGTAGGCACCCACCCCGTGAGCAGCGACGCAGGCTATCACCCAACGTCGCTACCGACCACGTTGGTTCCGATGCACCACCGCGACCCCGTGCATGTACCCGCCGGCAGCCGCGAATCGGCTGTCGGCCGCGAGCATGATCGAGTCACGAGCCGCATCTGACTGGCCAAGCGCTTCTTGATAGAGCGCCAGATACAGGTGGGCGTAGAACTGCCCCCGGAGATCGCTGCCGGCTGCCTCCAGCACCTGCTGCTGCGTCAACCGCCCGGCGAACATCTCATAGATTTCGGGCATCGGCGTGCGTCCGTCCCTCCCGACCGGCAGCAGCGCGGCCAGAGCCGCCTCCGGGCCCTCGACCTCGGCCACACAAAGAAAATGCCAGGTCGCGTTTTCGACGTCCGCGGGGTTGACCAGACGATGCGACTCAAACTGCTGCCGACACTCCTCGTAGCGCCCCGCGTAGTAGAGGGCAATGCCCCGCTGCCACAGTTGCGGGGCCACGTCTGGTCGCTCGCGCGCGACCTGATCGAATCCAACCAGCGACGCGTCTATTCGCCCGGCCAGAAAATCCGTTTCGGCTTGCCGCATGAGTGCGCCGGGCGTTTGCCCCAACGCCGGCACGCACGCGGCCACACCCAGCAACAGAAGCCACGTCGCGCACACTTTCGGCGCGACGCCTACGACGACTTTTCTGACGTGTGACGTCATTCGACTACGACCTCCGTGTCTCTAGGTGCAAATGCTGAACGGTCACCAGTATATGCACCCCTGGTGTGGCCAGCGCCAACCCAGTTGGTGGTATTCGGCCCCCGGCGAACCCCGTCCTCGCGCTATAATTCTCCAGACCACTGAATTTTTCCTTCGAGCCGACCTGACTCGGGGACTCTTACCAAGGAGAACAGCCATGAGAATCCTGCAGATTGTCTGCGCCGCCACGCTGATGTGTGGGCTGAGCGTCTCGCCGGCACTCGCGCAAGCGTCCGATATGACCTTCTTTCTGACCAGCGTTGGGTCCGCCGACGGCGCCAACCTCGGCGGTCTCGCCGGGGCAGACGCGCACTGCGAGTCGCTCGCGAGCGCGGTCGGTGCCGGCGGCAAAACCTGGCGTGCGTATCTCAGCACGACCGGTTCGGGCGGCGTCAACGCGCGTGACCGCATCGGGTCCGGCCCGTGGCAGAACGTCAGCGGCGACGTCATCGCTTCGAATCTCGATCAGCTCCACTTCGAGAACCTCCTGACGAAGCAGAGCGTGCTGAACGAAAAGGGCGGCATGACCAACGGACGTGGTGACGACCCGAACATGCACGACATCCTGACCGGCTCACATCTCGATGGGCGGGCCGTGGCTGGCAGCGGCGACAGCACCTGCAGCAACTGGACGTCGAACGCGGACGGCACCGGCAGTGCGATGGTCGGTCATTTCGACCGTAACGGGGGCGGCGCGAACCCGGCCTCGTGGAACTCGGCGCACGGCTCCCGGGGCTGCAGCCAGGCGAACCTCCAGGCCACTGGCGGCAACGGCTATTTCTACTGTTTCGCGGCCAACTAGCGCACAGGACCGTCAGGCCCGCGGTGACGACGTTCGTGAGCCGTGTGGCTCGTCACCGATCGTCGACGACACGGGTCCGTGACCGGGTGCGCTGAAGCAGGCGTCAATCCGGCACGGGCCCTGTCACTGTGTTGCCCGTCGCCTCCACTCCCCAATGACCGCACGACGCGGACATCGATCGGCGCCGGCTCGCCGAGCCAGCGCCGAGAGCTCCGGCGGGGGCATGTGGTCGTACCTCCCCATACTGCTGCTTCTGCTCGCCTCGGCCGCGCTCGGTCTGACCGCGGTCATCGCCCGCGACCCGGCCATCCCCGAGGCTCTGGTCGCGGACCGCCCCATCGAGGTCGACGCGGACGGTTACGTCTCCTCCGATACCTGCCAAGCCTGTCATCCGGCGGAGTATGAGAGCTGGTATGGCTCGTTCCACCGCACGATGACGCAAGTCGCGACGCCGGACACCGTGCGCGCCGATTTCGACAACGTGCAGGTGGAGACCGCGCTTGGCCAGCCGATGGCGCTGACGCATGACGGCGACGAGTTCTGGGCCGAATTCGACGACCCCGGGTGGGAAGGCACCCCAGACGAGCGTCCCCGTATCACACGACAAGTGGTCATGATCACCGGGTCGCATCATCAGAACATCTACTGGTACGCAACCGGCCACGACCGGGCCTTGAACGTCTTGCCGGCTGTGTACCTGATCGACGAGCAACGATGGGCGCCACGCAGTGCCGTCGTCTTGCATCCGCCGGGGCAGTCGCTGGCGATGCTGAACGGCCACTGGAACGCGATCTGTATCGTGTGCCACACCACGCAGGGTAAGACCGCATTCGACACGCCGTACCGGTCCGAGCCGATCGACGCGCAGGCCATTGACACCACCGTGGCCGAATTCGGAATCGCCTGCGAGTCGTGCCACGGACCGGGCCAGGCCCACGTCGAGGCCAACAAGAACCCGCTACGGCGCTATGGCTTCCACCTGGGCGGTGCGCCGGACGCCGATGCGGCCGGCGACCCGACCATCGTCCTGCCCACCCGGCTCGATCCACAACGCTCGTCGCAAGTGTGCGGCCAGTGTCACAGCGTGTGGGAGTTCTACGACCAACCCGGCGAACGACTCGCCAACGACGCGGGTTTGCCATACCGACCAGGGGACGAACTGCGCGACACGCGGTTCATTGCCCAACCGTCGGTGGACGGCAGTTCCCCGGCGATGACCGCGTTCATCGAGACCGACCCGGAGTTTGTCCGGGGTTCGTTCTGGCCTGACGGGATGATTCGCGTATCTGGACGCGAGTACAACGGGCTGATCGATTCGCCGTGTTTCCGAGACGCGACGGACCCGGACCGCACGTTGAGTTGCTTTTCGTGTCACTCCATACACAAGAAGGCCGACGATCCCCGCTCACTCGCGGAGTGGGCCGGCACCCATCAGGTGTCGACCGAGGGCGAGGGCGACCAGGCCTGCCTGCAGTGTCACGAACCGATGGCGGACCAAGTGACCGCGCACACCCGGCATGCGGCAGACTCGTCCGGCAGCCGCTGTTACAACTGTCACATGCCGTACACCAGCTACGGCCTTTTGAAAACGATGCGCAGCCACACTGTCAGCAGTCCGTCCGCCACCGAATCCGTGGAGCTGGGTCGGCCCAACGCCTGCAATCTCTGCCACCTGGACAAAACGGTGGCATGGACGGCCGACCGTCTCGACGAGTGGTACGACACGCCGGCGCCGGCGCTCGTCGACGACGACCGATCCGTAGCCGCGGGACTGCTCTGGTTGTGGCGCGGCGACGCCGGCCTGCGCGCCATCACCGCGCAGGCGATGGGCTGGGGCCCGGCCCAGGAGACGTCCGGGACGTCCTGGATGACACCACACCTGGCCGAAGCGTTGGGTGACCCCTACGAAGCGATCCGATTCATCGCGGCGCGTTCGCTCCGCACGCTCCCCGACCACGCCAACCTGTCGTACGACTTCGTCGGCCCCGAACAGGACCGAATCGACACCGCCGTGCGCCTAATGGAAGAGTGGCGAGCCGACCCCCGGTCTCGGCAACGGCGAGACCCCGAGCTACTGTTCGACCGCGAAGGGCTGCCGCGACTCGACGTCATGCGTCGACTGTTCGACCAACGCGACCGGCGCGGCCTGTTTCTCAGGGAGTGACGCCCGGCCATGAACTTCACCCGACGTCATCTTC
>JAPYUM010000201.1 GCA_029940535.1 Vicinamibacterales bacterium | reverse complement strand
CTGATCGAGCCTGGCGAGACCGGGGCGATCAAGGTGGATGCGATCCGGGCTGTGGTCGATCAGGCGGCCTTCAGGCCGTTCGAGGGGCGCCGCCGCGTGGTCATCATTGATGATGCTGACCGCCTGGTTCCCGAGGCACAAAACGCGTTGCTCAAGACCTTGGAGGAGCCACCGGACGGCTCGATGTTTCTGCTCGTGACCAGTCGGCCGCACATGTTGTTGCCAACGGTCCGTTCGCGGTGTCCGGAGCTGCGGTTTGGAGCACTGTCGACCACCGACATCGTCGAACTGCTGGTCGAACGACACGAGTTCGACCCGGCCGCGGCGCAGGCGGCGGCTGGGTCCGCGGACGGCAGTCTGTCGCGGGCGCTCGAGAGCGGTTCCGCCGACCATCTTCAGGCCCGACAGAGCGCGGCGGCCGTGTTGCGCATGCTGGCGCCATCGCCGAACCCGAAGCGGCGCCTGGAGGCCGGCAAAGAGCTGACAGGCGGGCGTCGAGGCGGCAAGTCGAGCGCGGCCGCGGATCGTGAGACACTGACACGACGGCTCCGGGCTTTGGGCACGTTGTTTCGGGACTTACAAGTCGTGTCGTCACGGGGTGAGCCCGCGTGGTTGTCGAATACGGACCTCGCGGACGAGTTGAACGAGTTGGCACGGTCTTACCAGACCGATCGCGCGGGGCGAGGGTACGCCAGCGTCGACCGCGCCGTGCATGCGTTGGCCCGGAACGCCAGTCCGAAGGTCGTGGTGGACTGGTTGACGTTGCGGTTGTAGAGCACCTTGTCGTCACGTCACGACCCGACGGCCACCAGGAGGAGCGAATCTGTGGACGACCAGGCCAGTCGGGACGCGGCGCCTCGATACGTCAGCGTCAAGTTCGATCCCGTTGGCCGAGCCCGCACGTTCCTGCTGCCGGACGTGGACTTCGACCCGGCGCTGACCCCCGGTGAACCGGTGGTCGTGCAGCTGGGTGACCGGAAGGCCTACGGCGCGGCGGCGGCGACCATCTCGACCGTCGCCGAGCGGACCGCACCACGCGGCGGCCGACCGATGAGCGTATTGCGCCGGGCGTCTCGCGACGATGTGTTGCGTCGGCTACGACACGAGCAACGAGAGCGGGAGGCGAAGCGGATCGGCTTGTTGAAAATTCGTGAGCGCGGGCTCCCGATGAAGCTCGTGAAGGTAGAGCAGCTGTTCGACGGTTCCAAGCTGGTGTTCTTTTTCACGGCGGAAGGCCGTGTCGACTTTCGTGAGTTGGTCAGGGAGCTCGCGAGTGAATTCAGGGTGCGGATCGAGATGCGACAGATCGGGTCGCGCGATGAAGCCAAGCTCCTGGGCGGTTACGGGACTTGTGGCCGTCCGTTGTGCTGTACGACCTGGCTCCAGTCATTTGAGCCAATCTCGATCAAGATGGCGAAACGCCAGAACCTCAGCTTGAATCCGTCGAGGCTCTCAGGTGCGTGTGGTCGGCTGAAATGCTGTCTCCGCTACGAACTGCCGAATGCGAAAGGAGAGCAGCATGCGGGTTGCGCTCACGAAAGCAGCTGTGAGCGGTCTGCCGGGGGGGGCGGCGCTGAGGCCACTGGTGGCTGCGGCGCCGACGGCGGTGGGTGCAGCGACGGCGGGTGCGGTTCCTGTGGGAGCCGCTGAGGACGACGAAGCGCCCCCGGTGTGGCACGCCGACGCGGTCGGTACCCCAACGGTCGCGCCGCGTGACCCCGAGTGCCCGCGGCGACCGCTGCGCAACACGTTTGGACGTGGCGGATGGTCCTCCCACCTGGTCTCGGAAGAGTCATGAGCGCGCGCATCCGGGTCGGGATCACGGTGGGAGACCCGGCCGGTATCGGTCCGGAAATTGCTCGCAAGACCATGACTGATCCGCGGGTCGCCGCCGTGTGCGAGCCCGTGCTCTACGGCCCGGCCGCCGATGAAGCGAGTCGATTCGCTCCCGGCGTGCTGTCGGCGCGGGCGGGGCGTGCCGCCTATGACGCGGTAGTGCGCGTCACGGCCGACGCCATGGCCGGGCGGATCGATGCCGTGACCACCGGACCGATCCATAAGGAGGCGTTCGCGCTGGCCGGGCTGGAGTGGCTCGGACACACGGAGTTGCTCGCCCATCTGACCGGAGCCGAGGAGGTAGCCATGATGTTTTACTCCTCTCGTCTCTGTGTCGTGTTGATCACGGTCCATGTCCCCCTGGCGGCCGTGCCACAGCTACTGACCCGTCGGCGGGTCGAGGCCACGCTGGCGCTCACGGCGGCCGAGCTGCCTCGGTTCGGTATTGCCACGCCGCGGCTGGCGCTGGCCGGGGTGAATCCCCACGCTGGCGAAGGGGGCTTGTTGGGTACCGAGGATCGAGACATTCTGGCCCCCGCGGTCGCCCACGCCAGGGAATGCGGGACGGACGTCACCGGGCCGCTTCCGGCCGACACCGTGTTTCGGCAGGCCGTCGATGGCCGTTTCGACGCGGTGGTCGCTTGCTATCACGACCAGGGGCTGATTCCGGTCAAGCTCGTGTCGTTCGGTGAGGCGGTCAATGTGACGTTGGGGCTGCCGATCATCCGCACGTCGGTCGATCACGGCACCGCGTTCGACATTGCTGGCCAGGGCGTTGCGGACCCGTCGAGCCTGGTGCATGCCGTGGTGCTCGCCGCGCGACTCGCCTGCGGCCGGGAACGGCTGAGCCGTCGCGCCCCACGGGTGAAGACCTAGTCCGAGTCATGACCCCCGAGGCATCCGATTCCGAGAAGCTGATCGCCGACAACCGGAAGGCTCGGCATGATTACAAGCTGTTCGATACCTACGAGGCGGGGATCGTGCTGCTTGGCACCGAGGTGAAGGCGATCCGTGAAGGTCGAGTCAATCTTCGCGACAGCTACGGTCGCCTCGAGAAGGGCGAGCTGTTTCTCTATAATGTACATATCAGCCCGTACAGCCATCGCGGCTACGCCGATCATGAGCCGCTGCGGCGGCGGAAACTGCTGCTGAACAAGCGCGAAATCCGGAAGCTGGTCGGTAAAGTGGTCGAGCGGGGGATGACGCTCGTGCCGGTGCGCATGTACTTCAAGCGGGGTCGGGTGAAGGTCGCGATCAGCTTGGCCAAGGGCAAGCGCGACTACGACAAGCGGGAGACGGTGCGAGCCCGCGACGCGGACCGCGAAGCGCGGGCCGCGATCAAGAATCAATGAAGGTACTGGTGACCGGCGCCGCCGGCCAGCTCGGGCTCGGGATCAGTCGCTGCTTCGGCCGGGACGCCGAGGTGGTTGCGCTGACTCGGGCTGAGTTGGATATCGCCGACCACGCCGCGGTCCTCGCGGCGGTACGAAGCGAGCGTCCCGATGTAGTGGTGAACTGCGCCGCCTACAACGACGTGGACGGGGCGGAGACCGACCCGGTCACGGCGATGGCGGTGAATGGCTTCGCGGTGCGCTCGTTGGCCACCGCGGCCCGTGAGACCGGAGCGACACTGGTGCACTATGGCACCGACTTCGTGTTCGACGGACAGACGGATCGGCCATACGACGAGTCGGCCGAGCCGGCCCCGCAAGGCGTGTATGCCACCTCAAAGCTCCTCGGGGAGTGGTTCGCGGTCGGCGCGCCGCGACACTACATTCTCCGGGTTGAGAGCTTGTTCGGAGGCGGGGCCGAGACACCACGCCCCGGGGGGCGGCGACTGGGCAGTACGCTGGACAAGATCGTCGATGCGATGTTGGATGGGCGTCCGGTACGAGGCTTTACGGATCGGAGCGTCTCGCCGAGTTACGTGCCTGACGTGGCTGCGGCAACCAAGACGATTGTGTCCAGACCCGCGCCTACCGGTCTGTATCATTGTGTCAACGGCGGTCTGGCCACCTGGTTCGACGTAGTGCGCGTCGCGGCGGTCCAGCTTGGGTGCGAGTCGCTGTTGTCGCCGATCACGACCGACGACGTCGATATGCGGGCCACCCGGCCCAAGTTTTGCGCCTTGTCGAACGCAAAAATCGTGGCCGCTGGTGCCCGTCTGCCGACATGGGAAGACGCGGTGG
>JAPYUM010000200.1 GCA_029940535.1 Vicinamibacterales bacterium | reverse complement strand
GCGTTGATGACTTCCTCGTCCCGAACCGATCCTCCCGGTTGCACCACCGCGCGGGCACCTGCCGCCGCGACCGCGTCCAGGCCGTCACGGAACGGAAAGAACGCGTCAGACGCAGCGGCCGTGCCGGTCAGGTCGGTGGTGGCTTTCATGGTCGCCACCTTGACCGCATCCACCCGACTCGTCTGTCCAGCTCCGATCGCAACCAGCCGATCCGGGGCCGCGAACACAACAGCGTTCGACTTGACGTGCGCGCATACGCGCCAGGCCAGGCGGAGAGACGCCCACTCCTCGTCGGTCGGCTCGCGAGTCGTCACGACACGAAAATCACCCCCGGCGGCGCGCCACTCCGTCCCGCCCCATGGCTCCGCCGCCTCGACGACCCGGTCGTACTGCTGCACCAGAATCGCGCCGAGAATGGAGCGAACTTCTCGATTCATTCGCGGATCGGTCGCCCCCGTGTGGCAGTCTGCCAACACGAGCCTGAGATTTTTCTTCGTGGCGAAGACTGCGCGCGCTTCGTCGTCTGCGGCTGGTGCAACGACCGCCTCGATAAACGTCGCCGTCACTGCGGTGGCCGTATCTCGGTCAACCGGTCGGTTCAGACCAACGATGCCGCCGAACGCCGACAACGGATCAACCTCGCGGGCCGCGACGTACGCGTCGTGCAGCGTCGCGGCGGTGGCGACCCCGCAAGGGTTCATGTGTTTCACGACCACGGCCGCCGGCTCCTCGAACTCGAGGATCACCCGGGCCGCAGCGTCGAGGTCGAGCAGATTGGTAAACGACAGCGCCTTCCCCTGCACCACATCTGCGCCCCCGAACCCGAGGGTGCCATCGGCGTAGAGCGCCGCTGTCTGGTGCGGATTCTCGCCGTATCGAAGCAACCGCTGACGCGAGACCTGCAGCTTCAGCGTGTCTGGTGCGATCTCCTCGAACGGCGCACCTCGCGAGAACGTGCCGTCAGTCACGGCGACCGCCGATAAGGCCCCGGCGATGGTGTCGTCGTAAGAACGAGTGTGAGCGAACGCTTTCGCCGCCAGGGACAAGCGAAACTCCTGAGTGGGTCCATCGGACCGGTCGAGTTGCGTCATCGCGCGACGGTAGTCGGCCGGATCCACGATCGGCAACACATGCCGGAAGTTCTTCGCGGCGGCCCGCACCAGCGTGGGGCCCCCGATGTCGATCTCTTCGATGAGCGCCTCCACGGTCGTGCTGGGATCGGCGGCGGCCCGCGCGAAGGGATAGAGGTTGACCACGACCACGTCGATCGGCACGATGCCTTGCGCCTCCATCGCCCGTAGATCGTCCGGTCGATCTCGTCGCGCCAGAATGCCGCCGTGCACCGCGGGGTGCAGCGTCTTCACCCGACCATCCATCATCTCGGGGAACCCGGTCACTGAAGACACGGTGGTCACCGAGAGTCCGGCTTCGGCCAGGGCCCGAGCGGTGCCACCTGTCGACACAAGGTCGTAGCCCCGAACTGACAGGCCACGGGCAAAGTCCACCAGATTCGATTTGTCCGACACACTCAGCAGTGCTCGCATTCAGCTCGGCCTCTCTTGTCGATCGCGCAGACTCTCACCGACCGCCCCGTCACCCCCCGGTCGCACGGTCTTCAGGTCGGCCTGGAGAAGGGGCCGGGGCGTCCCTCTTCACGTGCGCGTACTTCCCGGTCCCACAGGTTCGCGAAGGTACGAAACCGCTGCTGGATCGTATTGAATCGGAAGCGCTCCCCGGACCCTTGGATGGGCGAGCGGTCCAACCGCCGCACCAGTGCCTCCACGGTCGAACGCAGCGCGTACGGCGGACGCTTCCGCTGTCCGGCGAAGAACATCTTGTAGTCGATTTCCAGCTGTCCCAGGTCCGATTTGAGCGTGCGTAGATCTCGTTCCAGGTCGGCGAGCTCCGTCCGCATCTCGCTCGCCTCAGACATTTGGGCCATCATCGAATCAGGAACCACATGAGCGGTAGCCACAGCTCGCGCGCGTACGGCACCGGCCGATCGTCAATGAGTACTTCGCACGACTCCACCGGCCCCACCAACTCGAACAGCGTACGGAGACTCAACGCCTGGCTCGGCAGAAACCGCGCTCGGTGCCGGAGAGACGGGCCGACCCCGGTGACCAGATATTCCGTGGACGCACGCGCCAGCTCCACCGCCCGCTCGTAGTTGGCGCCGTCAAACGACGGGAACACGAGCGTCACGGAGAAAGGACCCTCAGCGCGGTCACCGTGCAGAATCTTCCGCACGTCCGGATCAAGCCGCGCGAGTTCCTCATCGCTCGGCTCCTCCGGTACGTCGACGTACGGCCAGAATCGGTCGGACGGCCGATAGCTCGACGCACCGTCGTCGTCCTGTGAAGTCTCTCCTGGAGGGGCGGAAGGCTTGCTCATCGGTCGCAGGCGACGTGATGGTATCCTGAACCGTCGCGACGCGGCAAGACGCGTCGCCTGCCCCATGGACACAACACTGTAGGCGGCGGCCCCGCCCAAAACCGGTTCGCGAAACGCAGCGGGGGAGCCCCGCACGGGAACCATGACGACGCCCCGTATTCTTCCGTCCATCGATCAACTTCGTCAGCGGCCCGGTATCTGTTCGCTGGAGACCGAGTACGGCGCATCCGCCGTACTCTCCGCGCTCAGAGCGGTGGCCGATGCTCTCCGACAGGAACTCGCCGGCCCGGCGCCATCGGTCGAAAACCGTGAACAGGCCGCCGGTGTCATCGAGCGACGAGCCTCGCAACGGCTTGAGCACGCGTTCGCCCCCTCACTGATACCAGTCATCAATGCGACCGGCGTCATCGTGCATACGAACCTTGGCCGCGCGCCGCTGGCCGCCGCGGCCGCCCGACGCGTGGCCGAAGTCGGTGCCGGGTACGCCAATCTGGAATATGACCTGACCGGGGGGCAACGTGGTTCGCGGAGCGTGCATGCCGAGCAGCTGCTCACCCGAGTCACCGGCGCGCCGGCGGCCGCGGTCGTCAACAACAACGCCGCCGCCGTGCTGCTGACACTGGCAGCGCTGGCGAGCGGCCGCGAGGCGATTGTGTCGCGTGGCGAGCTGGTGGAGATCGGCGGGGGCTTCCGTATTCCGGACGTCATGCGCCAATCGGGAGCTGACGTCCGTGAGATCGGCACGACCAACAAGACCCGGACGGCCGACTATGCCGCCGCCATCAGCGATCGCACCGCCATCATTCTTCGGGTGCACCCGTCAAACTTCCGAATCGAAGGATTCACTGAGCGGCCGGGGCTCGACGAACTCGTGGCCTTGGGTCAACGTTTTGAGATACCGGTCGTCGAAGATCTGGGCAGCGGGAATCTCCTTACAGCCCAAGCGGAGGCCGACATCGGAGAACCGGCGGTGTCCGCCAGTGTGGCGGCGGGCGTGTCGGTCTGCTGTTTCAGCGGCGACAAGCTACTGGGGGGGCCACAGGCCGGCATCATCGTAGGCGATCAGGACCTCGTGTCGCGCATCCGCAGCCACCCGCTGATGCGGGCGCTGCGTGTCGACAAGATGACCTACGCCGCGCTTGAAGCGACCCTGCTCGAATACGCGCGCGGACGAGCCGAAACCACGATACCCGTGGCTCGCATGCTGTACGCCACCACAGAGACGCTCGGGCAACGGGCACACGCGCTCGCCGACCGGCTTGCCGGACATGCCCTCTTTACTTCTGATGTCGTCGAGGGCCTCTCGACGGTGGGGGGCGGGGGAGCACCGGGGTCGGCCATCGCGACCCGTCTCGCTCGTCTGACACCGAAGGCTCGTTCAGCGAGGTGGCTCGAAAGCCGCCTCCGTGAACTTCGGCCGCCGGTCATCGCGCGAATAGTCGACGACTGCGTGCTGCTGGACCTGCGAACCGTTCTACCCGAACAGGACGAACAACTCATCGAGTCGCTGCAAACGCTGACTTGATGCCGCTTCGCGGGCTGTGACCGACGCAGCAACGCCGACTCTAACAGGTCGCTGAAAACGTCCGAGGGGGTTTTCTGACAAGGCGTCTGCGTGGCAAGGCGCGACGAGGGAGCA
>JAPYUM010000199.1 GCA_029940535.1 Vicinamibacterales bacterium | reverse complement strand
TTGTCGTCGATGTTGAATTCGGCCCGCTCGGCCGCCACCCGGCCGCCACCCGACGTGAATACCACGCTGCCCGTCGCGACCAGTCGTGACTCGTCGCCGTACACGTCCACCTGGTCTGCGTAGAACTCCCAGGTCTCGTCGCCGGAACCTCCACTCAATTCGACGTTTTCGATCCATCGGATATGAGTCCCGTCTATCTCTTGCACCATGCTACGTTGGCCGGTGATGGCAGTCGGTACTTGGGCGTGGGCCGACCCGGCCGTCACGACGATGGCGACACAGTAGAGCAGGATAGGGCGAGTCATCCGACAGGCGGGAGGTTGTCGCTGGAGGTCAGTCTGACCCTCTGCGCACGATCGCCCAAGGGTATCACGGAGGATCGCGACGCTCACCCGCTTCCCTGCCTCCGAGTGCCGCCACGCGCCTCTGCCGTCGCGAGCGCCTGGCCGACCAGGAAGATGGACCCGGTGACACAGACAGTGTCCGCGTGTCGCCAGGCGGCGGTGACCGCCTGCCACGGGTTTGGCTCTATCGTGACGGGTGTCGCTCCGCCGAGCCGTTGGATGCGGGTCGCGAGTTCGTGCGCGGGCACCGCCCGCGGGGTCTTGGGCGTCGTGCAGACAATATGGGTCGCGCAGGGGAGCAGCGCCCTGGCCATCCCGTCCGCGTCTTTGTCACGCATCGCGCCGATGACGAGGGGCAGTCCCTTCGGGTAGGTCTCGCGCAGGAACGCGGCGAGGGTGGCGGCCGCGGCCGGGTTGTGGGCCGCGTCGAACAGGATGGCGCCCTGGGTGTCCACCCGGACCACGTCGAGGCGTCCCGGCCACTCGACGCCGGTCAGTCCGCGCACGACCGCGTCGGTCGCGACCGGGAGGCCGACATCCGCCAGTTCCTCCAACAGCCGGACGGCACCGATCGCGTTCGACACCTGGTGCGCGCCGGCGAGCCCGAGCCGGAACGAGGGGTAGGCCTGTCGAGGCGTCGTGAGCCGAAACTCCGTCGTGAACCGATCGCGGTGGACGACCGTCTCAATTCCCTCCGCGGCGCGCACCAGACGTGCGCCGCGGAGGCGGCAGGTCTCGGCAAACACCGCGACCAGTTCGGGCCGTGTTTCCGTCGTGACCACCACCATGCCGGGCTTGATCACCCCGGCCTTTTCCGCCGCGATCAACTCGAGCGTGTCGCCGAGGTGCTCCTGGTGTTCCAATCCGATGGCGGTGATGGCGCCGGCGACCGGTGTCACGACATTGGTGGCGTCGAACCGTCCACCTAGACCGACTTCCAGCAGCGCCACGTCAACCGACCGGCGGCGAAACCAGGACAACGCGATCGCCGTCGTTGCCTCGAAGAACGTGGCTGGTTGCGCCAACGTCCCGTCGGCGACGAGTGCGTCGACCCGCGCCTGGACTTCCGCCGCCTCCTGGCCGAGATCCTGTTCTGTGATGGGAGTCCCGTTGACCGCGAACCGCTCGGCCAGCGTGCGCAGGTGCGGTGAGGTGTAGCGACCCACGCGGTAACCTGCGGCGCGGAGGGCGGCGTCCGTCATCGCCACCACTGAGCCCTTGCCGTTGGTGCCCGCCACGATGATGCTGGGGAAGGACGACGCCGGGTCGCCCATCGACGCCATCATTCGACGAATGGTGGCAAGCCCCGGCTTGATACCGAAGCGTTGTAGCGACGCCAACACGCGCAAGGGGTCCATCAGCGACGTCCCGGCGTGTCAATCGAGCAACAGGTCGAGCGAGGGAGGGCGTTCCGCTCGAGTCGCGCCGCCGACAACCGGCGTCTCGACCGGTCCCGCCAGGGGCTTTCGGACGGCAGACGGCGCGCCAAGAAAACGTAGCAGCCGCGCCAGTGTGGACGTGAGCTCGCGTCGGTCGACGACCATGTCCACCATGCCGTGCTCGAGCAGAGACTCGCTCCGTTGAAAACCGCGGGGAGGGTGTCCGCCATTGCGTTCGATCACTTGTGGTCTGACGAATCCGATACGCGCGCCCGGTTCCGCGATGGTGACGTCGGCCAGCATCGCCAGGCTCGCCGCGACCGCGCCGGTGGTCGGGTCGGTGAGCACCGTCACATACGGCACCCGGGCGCGGTCGAGGCGCCCTAGTGCCGCACTCACTTTCGCCATCTGCACGAGCGAAAGCGTGCCCTCCATCATGCGGGCGCCCGAGGACGCGCAGATGACGAGCAGGGGGCGACGATGCTGGAGTGCCCGTTCTGCCGCGCGGGTGATCTTCTCCGCCCCGACGACACCCAAACTGCCGCCGATGAAGCCGAATTCCATCGCTGCCGCTTCCACGATCAGTCCGTTGATGGCGCCCGTCGCGGTGATGACCGCGTCGCGCAATCCGGTCGTCGCCGCGGCGGCCTCCAGCCGGGATGGATAGGGCGTGCGATCCGTGAACTTGAGCGGGTCGGTCGATGTCAGGCCGGCGTCGTGTTCCGTCCACCGACCGTCGTCGAGGAGCGTCCGTAATCGCGCGACGCCGTCCAGTCGCAGGTGGTGCCTACAGGAAGGGCAGACGCGCAGGTTCGTGGCCAAGTCTCGGTCGCGCAGGCTCCGGGAGCACCCTGGGCAGGTCGCCCATAAGCCCGACGCCCCGGTGTGATCAGCACTCACCGCTTTGTTGAACCAGGCCATCAGCGCGGCACATAGTAGCGGGTGCCCTGACCAACGAGGCGCACCTGTTGCAACAGGTCGTCGATGGCCGGGTCGCCCCACTCGAGGTCGACATGCGACGTTTCGACGACCAGCAACGGCGTCGAGCTGTAGTGAAAGAAGAAATGGGTGTAGGCCTCATTCAACTCGCGGAGATAGCCCGAGTCGGGCGGGACATCGCCGTTTTCACGGTACTCGCGATCACGCGCGCCGACACGCCGCTGCAGGGCGTCGGTCGGGACCTGGAGATAGACCACCAAGTCAGGCGCCACGACGTCGGCGGCGAGGAGATCGAAGAGACGCTGATAGATGAACAGTTCGTTGTCGTCCAGGTTGAGATAGGCGTAGATTTTGTCCTTGTCGAAGAGATAGTCGGAGACGACCTGCTGGGCGAAGAGGCTGGACTGCCGCAATTCGACTTGCTGTCGATGGCGTCGCAGCAACGAGAACAGTTGAGCCTGGAACGCGGCGCCGGGCCTCCCGGCCGCGAAATCAGCCAGGAACGGGTTGTCCGTCTCGTCACGCACCGCAGTGGCTTCGAGGCGGGCCCCCAGCTTGCGACACAGCGTGGTTTTCCCGGCGCCGATCGGGCCCTCG
Source organism: Vicinamibacterales bacterium (assembly GCA_029940535.1). Lineage (GTDB taxonomy): Bacteria > Acidobacteriota > Vicinamibacteria > Vicinamibacterales > UBA8438 > UBA8438. Next base: position 791 of record JAPYUM010000199.1, on the reverse strand, counting down.
ATCGCGATATGGCGGAACTCCAACCTGGCGCGAGTATACCAGTCCGCAAGGCCCGTGATCGTCGTCTGAGGTCGCCGGTCGGTGGCGGACCGCGTGCTATCATGCGCCGACGTCAACCGACGTTCCAGCCGATCTTCATGACTACAGCTCGGTCCACCGGCGCGGTGCTCGTCCTGCTCGTGGGACTCACTGTGGTGGGATGCTCGGCCACCCCGCCGCCCGTGGTCCCGGACGAACCGTTCCTGGTGTCCTACGAGCAAAAGCTGGCGTGGATTCTACAGCTCGAGGATCAGCGTCTGCTGCGACATCCGGCGCTGCCGGCGGATGAACCCCCGCCGACGTCTCCGGCCGGGCTCGTGGCGCCCGAGCCCGGGTCCACTGCGGCTCAGGCGGCCCCGGGTGGGGCCCGTATGCCGGCCATGCCGATGGTCCCGTCTGACGTGCCGGACCTGGTTCGTTTGGCCAGGGACAAGAGCGCGGCGGTCCGACGGCGGGCGGTGGTGGCTATCGGTCGGGTCGGCCTGGCCGGTGGAGTCGAGACCTTGGTCGGCGCATTGTCTGACGAGCAGATGGAAGTGCGGGAGATGGCCGCGTTTGGACTGGGCCTCATCGGCGAGCCGACGGCGTCCGAGCCGTTGGTGAGCGCGATGCTCGACGTCGCTCCCGTGGTGCAGGGCCGCGCCGCGGAGGCGCTGGCTCGGCTCGGTGCGACGCATACCGTGGATGCGATCCAGACGATGGTCGCAAGACATGTCACCGAGGCCTACGATGTCGATCCGGAGGAGCTCGGC